>JAAYYY010000655.1 GCA_012515125.1 Chloroflexota bacterium | reverse complement strand
GTCGGGTTTCCCAAAACCTGACAGGTCGCGGAAACCGGGCAGAGCCGCTTACAGAACTCCGTTCGCCAACCGGCAGCGCCCGGTGACCTCAGTTCCCGCTCCCGGCCGGGAATCCAGCTCCAGTTTACCGTCCAGCAGCTCGAAGCGCTCGCGCAGGCCCAGGAGGCCAACGCCGTGTGACACGCCGGACGCGAGCTGGCTACCCATGTTGAAGCCGACCCCGTCGTCGCGGACGGTCAGGCTCAACTCTCCCTGTTCATAGCGCAGAATGACATCCACGTGTTTGGCCTGGGCATGACGAGCAATGTTCGCCAGCGTTTCCTGCAGGAAGCGGTAAAAGGTGATGCTCGGCCCGTCGGGCAGCCGGGGTAGATCCGTCCCCTCGTAAGTGATCTCCAGGCCGGTGCGCCGGGCGAAGTCGCTGCTCAGCGCGCGCAACGTATCGTTGAGGCCGGTCAGCTCCAGCGTCGGCGGGCGCAGGTCGTGGGAGATGGTGCGGATCTCGTCGTGAATCTGGTGTGTCAGCGTGGCCGCTTCCCGCAGATCCCCGGCAATCGCCTCTGCTTCCGGCCGGTTGCCGAGCATGTCCAGCTGGATGCCGAGAGCCGTCAGTAGCTGGCCAATCGAGTCGTGCAGCTCGCGCGACAGCCGCTGCCGCTCCTCCTCCTGGGCGTTGACGATCTGCCGGCTGAGCAGCCGCTGCCGCTCGTAGAGCTGCGCGTTCTTGACGGCGATAGCAGCGATCTGCGACAGGCCGACGAGCCGGGTGCGATCTTCTTCGTCGAAGCCGGCCTTGCCCCGCTTGTCGGCTACCTCAAAGAAGGCCAGCACGTGCTCCTGACTGTCGATGACCGGCGCGGCGAGAATGGAACGCAGACCGAAACGCTGGATCATATCGGGCGTGCCGACGGGGTCGTTGGGAGCGTCGGCCGTCATATACGTTTCCCGATGGGCCAGCACCCAGCCGGGAATACCCCTGCCTGGGGGCCAGCGCCGGGGCAGGGCGTACGACTTGCCGTTGTAGTAGTAGGTGTCCATGACAAACTCGCCGCCCACATTCAGCCCGGTACAGCCGCCCTGGGCGTCGGTCAGGCGGATGGCCTCGGCAACCAGGGTCTCCAGCACCTCGTCGAGGTCGAGGGTGGCGTTGAGCCGGTGGCTGAGCGCCAGGAGGGCCCGGTTTGTCTCCTCCGCTCGCTTCAGCTCGGTCACGTCCTGCCAGGTCCCGACCAGGCGGACCAGCTCGCCGCTTTCGTCTACTTGCGGATGGCTGTGCGAATGGATGTGGCGCACGGCGCCGTCGGGGCGAACGATTCGGTAAAAAAGCTGATAGGGCTTGCGCTCACCCATCGCTTTTTCGCGCAACGTTTGCAGGACTCGGTCACGGTCCTCAGGATGAAAAAAGCTGAGCCCCGCTTCAAAATCCGGCTCATAGCCATCGGGATCGACGCCGACGATCCGGTACATCTCCTCCGACCAGGTGATTTTCCCCAACCGGACGTTCCACTCCCAGCTACCTAACCGGGCGACCCGCTGGGCCTGGGCCAATTGGTCGGTGCGCTCCTGCAAGGCTTTTGCCCAACGCTCGCGCTCGACGACCCGGCCGAGCGTCGTGCCGAT
>JAAYYY010000654.1 GCA_012515125.1 Chloroflexota bacterium | reverse complement strand
TGCGGAGTTGAGAGAGGGAAAGGTCAGTTAGGGGGTAGAAGCCGGAAAAAGCGTGGACCGGCGCCTGTATGGCGCCGGTCCACGCACAGAGCAAACAAAGGGTCTATTCGGCGTCGGCGTTCAGCGATACAAGCTCGATCAGCCAGATAATGGTGGCATTGGGTGGTACGACGTCGCCGGCGCCCGTCTCGCCGAAGCCCAGCTCCGGCGGCACGATTACCTGGCGGATGCCGCCTTCGCGCATGCCGGTCAACCCGGCATCCCAACCGGGCAGCGCCTGGCCGCTGGCGACGGGCAGCAGAATCGGCTGGCCCTGGTCGTAGGAGCTGAGAATCTTTGAACCGTCTTCCTCCAGCCAGCCGGTAACGTGGAATTCGGCGACGTCGCCGGCCTCGGCCGGGTCGCCGCTGCCTTCCTCGATGTCGGCAATCAGGAAGCCGGCGTCGTCGGTGACGTAATCATCTTCGTCTACTTCAACCGGCGCTTCGGGAGCGGGCGGCAGAAGCTCCAGCAGGTCGATGAGGAAGATGAGGTCGGCGTTCGGGGGAATGCCGCCCGTCCCGGTCTCGCCAAAAGCCAGGTCGGAGGGAATGATGAACTGCGATTGCCCGCCAACGCGCATCGTGCCGACGGCCTCGCTCAGGCCAGGGAAAAGCTGCTCGGTACCCAGGGCAAAGACGAGGGGTTGGCCGGAGTCAATCGTGCTGTCCAGCCGCGAGCCATCGGTGAACCAGGCGGTGAAGTCGATGCGCACCGGCTGCCCTTCTTCCGGCGCGTCGCCAGTGCCTTCTTCGACGACGTAGACCTGGAGGCCGCTATCGGTCGTCTCATAGTCGCCTTCGTCCACACTCACCGGCGCCGCAGGGCCGCCCTCAAGAACCTCGACCAGCTCAACCTCAAAATAGAGGGTGGCGTTCGGGGGAATGCCGCCCGTCCCGCCGGGACCGTAGGCCAGCTCAGGCGGGACAACCATCAAAGCCCGATCGCCCTCCTTAAGCATGGCGATGCCCTCCTCCCAGCCGTCGATGACCCGTCCCTGCCCGAGGGAGAAGCGGATGGGCTCGCCGCCCACAGAGCTATCGAACGTGGTGCCATCGGCCAGCTTCCCGGTGTAATGGACCAGGACGATCTTGCCCTCTTCGGCCGGCTCGCCGTCACCCGCTTCGATAATGGCAATCTGCAGACCGCTCTCCGTGGTCTCGTAGTCGGCATCGGCGAATTCAGGCGGCGGGCCCTCGTCGGCGACCTCGCCCGGCTCTTCTTCTGTGGGGGCAGCGTCCGCGGTGCCATCATTCTCGGCGACGCTGGCTGTAGCCGTTCCTTCCCCTTCCGGCACGTTAGCCGGCCCGCAGGCTGCCAGCAACAACAACAGCGCGGACAGCACCAGTATATAACGCAACATCACTCTCTCCTTTTAACATTTCCCCCGAGGGCTGGCCGCCTTTGTCGCCCAGACGAGCGGGGACCGCTACACAAAACCGCTGCTCTAGGCAGCGGCTGGCGCCGGAAGCGAGCCGGTGTCAGGCGGCGAGTATAACGATAGTGCGCCGAACGAACACGCCGAGCCTATTGTGCTCTCACAAGAATCATAATATTGCCGGCCGGCGCTCCGGTTCAGG
>JAAYYY010000653.1 GCA_012515125.1 Chloroflexota bacterium | reverse complement strand
TGCTCCTGCTGGCCTTCGCCTGCTACGGCCTCGGCTCCGGCCCGCTGGCGCACACCGCCGACGTCGTGTTGGTAGAAGCCCATCCAGAGGCGCCCGACCGGATCTTCGCCCGGGCAACCCTGCTCGACACGCTGGGCGCGCTGCTCTCGCCGCTGCTGGTCACCGGCGCGCTCTGGCTCGGCCTCTCCTGGCGCTGGCCCTTGCTCGCCGCCGGCGCTGCCGGCCTGCTCTACGCGCTGCTCCTGCTGCGAACGACCTTCCCGCCCCCGGCAAACGGCGAAGCCGAGCATGACAACCACTGGCAGGGCATCCGCGCCAACCTTGCCCTCGTCCTGCGCGACCGGCAGATGTGGCGCTGGCTGCTGTTCCTGCTGGCCTTTGACCTGCTGGAAGCGCCGCACGTCTTCAGAACGGTGTGGCTGCACGAGCACGTGCGCATGAGTCAGGCGCTGGTCGGCGTTTACGTCGCGCTGGAAATGGCCGTGATCCTCGTCAGCCTGCTCGTCCTCGATCACTGGCTGCAGCGCTGGACGCCCAGAGCCATCCTGCGCTTGGCAATCGCCGGTCTGCTGGTGCTGATCCCGCTCTGGCTGTTGCTGCCGGGCGCGGGCGCGCGCTTCCTGCTGGCCCTGCCCCTGAACTTCCTGCTGGCCGTCTTCTGGCCGATTGGTCGGGCCCAGGCGCTGACCAGCGTGCCCGGCCGGGGCGGCACCGTCACAGCCCTCACGTCGCTCTTTGGGCTGGTGCCTCTGCCGCTGCTCTTCGGCCTCCTGGCGGAGGCGATCACCCTGACGGCGGCGATCCTGGTTGTGCAGGTCGGGGCGCTGCTCTTGCTGGCGCTGCTCGTCCGGCGGATGCCCGAGGCGGCTACCGCCGGCCAGCCACCAGCAGCCCTGTCACAAAGCTGACGGCGACGGCAATAGCCCAGTGATAGGCGGGAGCCGGTGCTCGCGGCGCGGCCTGCGCCGGAGGGACCGGCTCCCAGGCGGCTGCGGGGAGCACCGCCCGCCGGCCGCGCGCTGCTGCCACCTCACGTAGCGCGCCTCGCGTGACCGCCGAGAAGGGCACGGTGCCTTCCTCGGGCCTGAGGTGAGAGCCATAGCGGTTGGCGTAGACCCTGGTGAACTCGGCCCCAAGCAGGAAGATCTGCGCCGAGTAGTAGACCCAGAGCAGGAGCACGATGAGCGAGCCGGCTGCACCGAAGGCCGAGCCGGCTCCGCTCGTGCCCAGATACCAGCCGATGAGCAGCTTGCCCACGTTGAACAGCGCCGAGGTCACGGCGGCGCCCAGCCAGACGTCGCGCCAGGCGATGCTCACCCTCGGCAGGAACTTGAAGATGAAGGCAAAGAGCACCGTAATCACGGCAAAGGAGAGGACGAAATCCAGCACGCTCAGCCAGCCGGCCGGAATGGGCAGTCGCTCGCCGATGAAGGTGCTGGCAACGCTGATGGCTGTGCTGGCGACGAGGGCAACCATGAGCAGGAAGCCAATGCCCAGAACCATCGCCAGGCCGAGGAAGCGGTCCTGGATCGTGCCGAGAATGCCCCGTCCCGGCGGCGGCTCCACGCGCCAGATGGTGTCCAGGGCGCCCTGTAGCTGGCCGAACACCCCGGAAGCGCCGAGCAGCAGCGTGACCACGCCGACGACCGTGGCAATGATACCGCTCGAAGGCTCGCTGGCGTTGGCAATGAGCGTCTGGATGAATTCGGCCGTCTCCGGCCCGACGGTATCGCCTATCTGGGACACAATCTGCCCGCGTACAGCTTCCTCCCCCAGCACCAGGCCGGCAACGGCGATGACAATGACGAGCAGTGGCGCGATGGAAAAGACGGTGTAATAGGACAGCGCCGCCGCCAGCCGCGAGGCCTTGTCCTCGCTCCAGGCCTTCACGCTATCCTTCAGTAGCTGGAACAGGTCACGAGCTTTCATCGCCATTCTCCTGTTTCATCATCAGGTCACGCTACGGGTCAATCTGCGCCAGCGCCTGCCGCAGGTCGGCGATCAGATCGTCAGCGTGTTCGATGCCCACCGAGAAGCGCACCAGCCCCGGATCGACCTCCAGCGGCGATCCGGCGACCGAGGCGTGGGTCATCGGCGCCGGCAGCTCGACGAGCGACTCCACCCCACCCAGCGATTCGGCCAGGGTGAAGAGGCGTGTCTTCCGGGCCAGCGTGCGCGCCGCAGCCTCGCCGCCGTGCAGCAGGAAGGAGACCATGCCGCCCGGTCCGGCCATCTGCCGCCGGGCCAGCTCATACTGGGGATGGCTCTCCAAACCCGGGTAGATGACCTGGGCAACGGCCCGGTGATCCTCCAGGAAGCGGGCGACGCGCGTGGCGTTGGCGCAGTGCCGCTCCATGCGCAGGGCAAGCGTCTTAATGCCGCGCAGCGTGAGGAAAGCGTCCATGGGGCCGGGAACGGCGCCCACGGCGTTCTGCAGGAACTTGAGCCGTTCGTAGCTCTCTTCGTCGTCCAGGACGATGGCGCCGCCCACCACGTCGGAGTGTCCGCCGATGTACTTGGTTGTGCTGTGCACGACGAAGGTCGCCCCGAGCCTAAGCGGCTGCTGTAACACGGGCGAGGCGAAGGTGTTGTCCACGGCAAGCCACGCGCCGGCCTCACGCGCCAGCCCGGCGACGGCGGCAATGTCGGTGATCCGCAGCATGGGATTGGTCGGCGTCTCCAGCCAGATCAGCTTCGTCTCCGGGCGTATGGCGGCTGCTACGGCATCCAGGCTAGTCGTGTCCACGTAGGAGAACTGCAGCCCAAAGGGCGAGAAAACCCGGTCGAAGAGGCGGAATGTGCCGCCGTAAACGTCGTCGCCACAGAGCACGTGATCGCCGGGCCGGAGCAGCCGCAGCAGCGTATCAATCGCCGCCATGCCGGAGGCGAAAGCCAGC
>JAAYYY010000652.1 GCA_012515125.1 Chloroflexota bacterium | reverse complement strand
TGCTCCTGCTGGCCTTCGCCTGCTACGGCCTCGGCTCCGGCCCGCTGGCGCACACCGCCGACGTCGTGTTGGTAGAAGCCCATCCAGAGGCGCCCGACCGGATCTTCGCCCGGGCAACCCTGCTCGATACGCTGGGCGCGCTGCTCTCGCCGCTGCTGATCACCGGCGCGCTCTGGCTCGGCCTCTCCTGGCGCTCGCCCCTGCTCGCCGCCGGCGCTGCCGGCCTGCTCTACGCGCTGCTCCTGCTGCGAACGACCTTCCCACCCCCGGCAAATGGCGAAGCCGAGCATGACAACCCCTGGCAGGGCATCCGCGCCAACCTCGCCCTCGTCCTGCGCGACCGGCAGATGTGGCGCTGGCTGCTGTTCCTGCTGGCCTTTGACCTGCTGGAAGCGCCGTACATCTTCAGAACGGTGTGGCTGCACGAGCATGTGGGCATGAGTCAGGCGCTGGTCGGCGTCTACGTGGCGCTGGAAATGGCCGTGAACCTCATCAGCCTGCTCGCCCTCGATCACTGGCTGCAGCGCTGGACGCCCAGGGCCATCCTGCGGCTGGCAATCGCCGGTCTGCTGGTGCTGATCCCGCTCTGGCTGCTGCTGCCGGGCGCGGGCGCGCGCTTCCTGCTGGCCCTGCCGCTGAACTTCCTGCTGGCCGTCTTCTGGCCGATCGGCCGGGCCCAGGTGCTGACCAGCGTGCCCGGCCGGGCCGGCACCGTCACAGCCCTCACGTCACTCTTTGGACTGGTGCCCCTGCCATTGCTCTTCGGCCTGCTGGCGGAGGCAATCACCCTGACGGCGGCGATCCTGGTTGTGCAGGTCGGGGCGCTGCTCTTGCTGGCGCTGCTCGTCCGGCGGATGCCAGAGGCGGCTACCGCCGGCCGGCCACCAGCAGCCCTGTCACAAAGCTGACGGCGACGGCAATAGCCCAGTGATAGGCGGGAGCCGGTGCCGGCGGCGCGGCCCGCGCCGGAGGGATCGGCTCCCAGGCGGCTGCGGGGAGCGCCGCCCGCCGGCCGCGCGCTGCTGCCACCTCACGTAGCGCGCCTTGGGTGACTGTCGAGTAGGGCACGGCGCCTTCCTCGGGCCTGAGGTGAGAGCCATAGCGGTTGGCGTAGACCCTGGTGAACTCGGCCCCAAGCAGGAAGATCTGCGCCGAGTAGTAGACCCAGAGCAGGAGCACGATGAGCGAGCCAGCTGCCCCGAAGGCCGAGCCGGCTCCGCTCGTGCCCAGATACCAGCCGATGAGCAGCTTGCCCACGTTGAACAGCGCCGAGGTCACGGCGGCGCCCAGCCACACGTCGCGCCAGGCAATGGTTACCCTCGGCAGGAACTTGAAGATGAAGGCAAAGAGCACCGTAATCACGGCAAACGAAAGGACGAAATCCAGGACGCTCAGCCAGCCGGCCGGAACGGGCAGTCGCTCGCCGATGAAGGTGCTGGCGACGCTGATGGCCGTGCTGGCGACGAGGGCAACCATGAGCAGGAAGCCGATGCCCAGAACCATCGCCAGGCCGAGGAAGCGGTCCTGGATCGTGCCGAGAATGCCCCGTCCCGGCGCCGGCTCCACGCGCCAGATGGTGTCCAGGGCGCCCTGCAGCTGGCCGAACACCCCGGACGCGCCCAGAAGCAGCGTGACCACGCCGACGACCGTGGCGATGATGCCGCTCGAAGGCTCGCTGGCGTTGGCAATGAGCGTCTGGATGAACTCGGCCGTCTCCGGCCCGACGGTATCGCCTATCTGGGACACAATCTGCCCGCGCACAGCTTCCTCCCCCAGCACCAGGCCGGCAACGGCGATGACGATGACGAGCAGTGGTGCGATGGAGAAGACGGTGTAATAGGACAGCGCCGCCGCCAGCCGCGAGGCCTTGTCATCGCTCCAGGCTTTCACGCTATCCTTCAGTAGCTGGAACAGGTCACGAGCTTTCATCGCCATTCTCCTGTTTCATGTTCAGGTCACGCTACGGGTCGATCTGCGCCAGCGCCTGCTGTAGATCGGCGATCAGATCGTCAGCGTTTTCGATGCCCACCGAGAAGCGCACCAGCCCCGGATCGACTTCCAGCGGCGATCCGGCGACTGAGGCGTGGGTCATCGGCGCCGGCAGCTCGACGAGCGACTCCACCCCACCCAGCGATTCGGCCAGAGTGAAGAGGCGCGTCTTCCGGGCAAGCGTGCGGGCTGCAGCCTCGCCACCGTGGAGCAGGAAGGAGACCATGCCACCCGGCCCGGCCATCTGCCGCCGGGCCAGCTCATACTGAGGATGGCTCTCCAAACCCGGGTAGATGACCTGGGCAACAGCCCGGTGATCCTCCAGGAAGCGGGCGACGCGCGTGGCGTTGGCGCAGTGCCGCTCCATGCGCAGGGCCAGCGTCTTGATGCCGCGCAGCGTGAGGAAAGCGTCCATGGGGCCGGGAACGGCGCCCACGGCATTCTGTAGGAACTTGAGCCGTTCGTAGCTCTCTTCGTCGTCCAGGACGATGGCGCCGCCCACCACGTCGGAGTGCCCGCCGATGTACTTGGTGGTGCTGTGCACGACGAAGGTCGCCCCGAGCCTGAGCGGCTGCTGCAGCACGGGCGAGGCGAAGGTGTTGTCCACGGCAAGCCAGGCGCCGGCTTCACGCGCCAGCCCGGCGACGGCGGCAATATCGGTGATCCGCAGCATGGGATTGGTCGGCGTTTCCAGCCAGATCAGCTTCGTCTCCGGGCGTATGGCGGCTGCTACGGCATCCAGGCTCGTCGTGTCCACGTAGGAGAACTGCAGCCCAAAGGACGAGAAAACCCGGTCGAAGAGGCGGAATGTGCCGCCGTAAACGTCGTCGCCACAGAGCACGTGATCGCCGGGCCGGAGCAGCCGCAGCAGCGTATCAATCGCCGCCATGCCGGAGGCGAAAGCCAGC
>JAAYYY010000651.1 GCA_012515125.1 Chloroflexota bacterium | reverse complement strand
GCCTGATTAACCTCCACCCCTTCTTCCGGCCGGAGCAGCTCCTGGTGTGGATGGAGCTGGAGAGCGCGCTCTTTCTGGAAGGCATCGAGAGCGGCCGGCTGGCGGAGGTGATGGGCCGGCTCACCGGTATCGCATCCGAGGAGGAGCTGGCGGAGCTTTCCGGCTGGCACGTGGGCGAATACCTGGCGAGCGGCGGGCACCCGATGTGGTTTGCCGGCATCGCAAAGTCACTTGCCAGGCAGCACCTCAACCGGCTTGGCCGGCGCGAGCGGCGGCTGCGCTGCCCGGCGCCCGGCGGGCGCTACTACGTCTTCCCGGCCGCGGTCGGCGGGCGAGACGTCGCGGCCGGCCATATCGACCTGGAGCCGGCGACGGCGACCGCCTGGGTCAACGACGGCGACTGGCTGGATTACGTCGTCGACGTGCTCGGCGGCTGCGACGGCGATGACGCGCTCTGGGTGCTGCCCTTCACCGACCAGGATGGGGACAGGAAGGTGCTGGCCTGGCGCTCCCCCAACCAGCTCGGCGAGTATGTCCTGCTCCGACCGACCGAAAACTCCCACACCATTCGTTGGGCCATTCCCGGCGGCCGGCACATCGCCACCCCCAAAATGAACAGTCGCCTGCTTCCGCCCCGGATTGATAGCATCACCTATCATTACGGGGAGCTGAAGGAAGCAGACGACCGCTCCGAACTGACAACAGAATACGCCATCGCCGCCATGGCGTCAACCGTTGCACGAGCGGCCGCCAACCAGGGCACGCTCGGCTCCTTCTGCAACATCGCTATGGTCACCAAAGCGCTCTACGGCCGCCTGCCCGAGCGGCTGCCGGCGACGCTGGAGCAGGTCATCGACGGCAGCGTGAAGAGCGGTCTCGACCTGACGCCGGTCAAGGTCTGGACGCGCAAGGCGGCGGCGGCCATCGTGCGCCAGGGCAAGCCGGTGCCGGCCGCTCTCGCGCACCGCCTGCGCCCCCTGCTCGGCCAGAAGCTGCAGGGCGAGCTCGTGCCCAGCGAGGGCCACTGGCTCGACGCCCTGACCGGCGCCGTGGAGCGCCACGCCGCCCAGTATTGGGCCGACGTCGAGGCGCTGGCCACCGAAGCCGTGCCGCCGCTCGCGCTTTTCGAGCAGGGCCGTGACTGGCTGCCCGTCGGCCAGGAGCTGCGCGCTGCCTACGCCAGGGTCATCCGCGACGCGGCCGGGGACGACGATGAGCTGGACGGAGAGGTATTCGAAGCCGCCCGTGCCGCGAGCGAGGCTTTCCTCGCCCAGTGGCCGGCCGCGCACCGGCCGTGTGTCCTGCTGGGCGCGGCGGCCTACCTGTACGCCGAAGGACCGCGCAACGGCGCGCCGGTGCGCGACAGCGTGCTCTGGCAGCTGGGGGAGAAGCGGGTGAGCGCCGGCCGAGAGCCGGGGATTGCCCAGCAGATGCTGGCTGCGCTGCGCGGCATCGGGCTGCTGGGTGAGCCAGTGTGGACGGACGAGGGAGCGACGCTCTGCTACCGGGAAGCGCCCTGCTCTCGCAGTCCGGGCGTGCCGGTCACGATTAACGGAACCTGGTTCAACCTGCTCAAAGCGACCCGGCCGGGCACGCCGGCAAAGATGAGCCAGGTGCCGAAGGCCGAGCGCGAGCAGGCCAAGGCGCGCATCGCAGCGCTCGCCGCCGGCGGATTCATCGGCATGCTCCTGACGACGGCCGTGACGGATGCAGAGCGGGTCATCACCCGCACGCCCCACGGCAACCTGTTCGGCTACGTGCAGCGCGACCACGAGCTTGCCGCCGTGCGCCACGACCGCTGGCGTATTGCCTGGGCGATGGCCGTCGACGGCAACGTGCGGGCCATTCTGGAGCCGGCTGCAGATTACGTCACCGGCTAGCGCGTTCACCAGGTAAGGCGGCTGTCCCTTCTTCGGGAGGGGCAGTCGCCCTGCTTATTCCTCAAGGGGGTGACGCCAGTTCAGACCCGGAAAGCGGCTGAAATCTCTATCAGTCGTTACCCACTCACTACCGCTTTCTATCGCCAGTGCTGCAAGAAAAGCATCCGGGATAAGGTTCCCTCTTGCGCCGGCCGCTTTGCACAGGTCGGTGAAGATTGTCCAGTGGCGATTTCCTGGCATCACGACCACTGCATTTGGTTGCTGCCGGATCTGCCCGGCGAAAGCCAGGGCGTCTCTAATATTACTGGGCGGAGCAAACACGCGGGGATGCGTCACAACACGCAGGAAACCGCTCAGGACAATGTCACTGACTGCATAGGCAGCGCTCTGGTTCATGACATTCTCGAGCCATGCGCGATAG
>JAAYYY010000650.1 GCA_012515125.1 Chloroflexota bacterium | reverse complement strand
TAAGTTCCGGCCCGCCGTCCCCGTAACGGTTCCTGCCTGAACGATAACATCGTCTGCTTGAAAGCGGCCTGGCCAACCCGGTCAGGCCGCTTTTTTTGTCTGCGCTCCGAACCTCCCTTCGCCGCTGATTCGCCTGTTGCTCCCCACCTGATCTATACTTCACGTCGTCTGTTGCTCGATTAGGGAGCCGGTGTGAAAGGAGTGGAATCAGGATGAACGTGGGCATCTTGGGCACGGGAATGGTCGGGCGCGCCATTGCTGCCCGGCTGGTGGAGCTGGGTCACAGTGTCATGATCGGCACGCGCGACCCGGCATCAACCCTCGCCCGAACGGAGACCGATCGCATGGGTAATGTCCCTTTCGGCGACTGGCTGAAGCAGAACGCCGGGGTCCGCCTGGGCGCCTTCGCCGAGGCGGCGGCGCACGGCGAGATCGTCGTCAACGCCACCAGCGGTTCCGCGTCGCTGGCGGCGCTTGAAGCCGCAGGGGCAGAGAATCTGAGCGGTAAAATCATCGTTGACATTGCCAACCCACTGGAGGCCTCTCAGGGCATGCCGCCAATGCTGTCTGTCAGCAACACAGACTCGCTCGGCGAGCAGATCCAGCGCGCCTTCCCCGAGAGCAAGGTGGTCAAGACGCTCAACACGGTCAATGCCAGCGTCATGGCCTATCCGCAGCGGCTCGCGAACGGCGACCATACCGTGTTCGTCAGCGGGAACGACGCGGACGCCAAGGCTACCGTTAGCGAGCTGTTACGGAGCTTCGGCTGGCAGGACATCATCGATCTCGGCGATATAACCTCGGCTCGCGCCGCCGAAATGTACCTGCCTCTGTGGCTGCGTCTGTTTGGAACGTTCGGCACGCCCTTCGTCAGCATTCGCGTCGTGCGCTAGGTATCCTGGCCGGTGGGAAGCCAGTCGAAAACCGGATAAGATTCGCGGATGCAACCCGGCCCGGACGAGATCGTCCTGCACGACGCCCACGACAGCCGCTGGCTGCACTTTCGCCGCCCAGAGCAAATTTACAGCACCGCCAGGCCGGACGAAATCCTACCCCTTCTGGCGACCATTGAAAGGCGCGTCGAAGAGGAAAGGCTGTTTGCCGCGGGCTTCCTGGCCTACGAGGCGGCGCCCGCCTTCGATCCCACGCTGCCCGTTCGCCCGCCTGCCCCCGACTTCCCCCTGCTCTGGTTTGGCCTCTACGCCGAGCCGGCGACCGTGGCGCTGGAGCCGGCGCCCGTTCCCGCGCTGCCGCCCCTGCCCTGGCAGCCTACCGTGACGCCCGCTAAGTTCGAGGCGGCGATTGCCGCCATCAAAGAACAGATCGCCGCCGGCTACACCTACCAGGTCAACTACACGTTCCGCCTGCGCGCCCCCTTTGCCGCCGATCCCTGGCGCTACTTTCTGGAGCTGGTCGAGGCCCAGGAACCCGGCTACGGCGCCTATGTGGACACGGGCCGCTTCGCCATCTGCTCCGCCTCGCCCGAGCTTTTTCTCCGCCGCGACGGGCACACCGTCGCCTCCCGGCCGATGAAGGGTACGGCGCGCCGCGGCCTCACCTGGGAAGGCGACCGCTGCCAGGCCGAGTGGCTGCAGCAGTCAGAGAAGAACCGCGCCGAGAACGTGATGATCGTGGATATGATCCGCAACGATCTCGGCCGCGTGGCCCGGTCGGGCAGCGTTACCGTAGACGAGCTGTTCGCCGTCGAGCGCTATCCCACCGTCTGGCAGATGACGTCCACGATCAGCGCCATGACAGACGTGTCCCACAGCCGGCTGCTGCAGGCCACCTTCCCCTGCGCCTCGATTACCGGCGCGCCGAAGCGCAGCACGATGGGCATCATCGCCGCGCTGGAGGCCGAGCCCCGCCACATCTACACCGGCAGCATCGGCTACATGGCCCCCGGCCGCCGCCTGCAGCTGAACGTTGCCATCCGCACCGTGCTCGTAGACCGGCAGCGCGGGCAGGCCGAATACGGCGTGGGCGGTGGCATCGTCTGGGACTCCACCCCCGGCGATGAGCTGGAAGAGACGGCGAACAAGGCCCGCGTCCTGACGGCGCGCCGCCCACCCTTCAGGCTCCTGGAAACGATGCGCTGGCAGCCCGAGGGCGGCTACTACCTGCTCGAGCACCATCTGCAGCGCCTGCAGCAGTCCGCCGGTTACTTTGGCTTCGCGATCGACCCCGCCGCGATCGCCGCCGAGCTCGAGCGGCGCGCGGCGACGTTCGGCGATGCTGTGCAGCGGGTGCGCCTCCTGCTCGACCGCTCCGGCGCGGTGGCGCTCGACGTTGCGCCCTATACGGCGAACGCCACGCCACGCAAAGTCTGCCTCGCGCCGCAGCCAATCGACCGCGACGATCCCTTCCTCTATCACAAGACGACACACCGCACGCTCTACGAGCGGGCCCTGGCGGACTGCCCCGGTTACGACGACGTGCTGCTCTGGAACGAGGCGGGCGAGCTGACCGAATCCTGCCGGGCGAACGTCGTGCTCGAGCTGGACGGCGAGCGCGTCACGCCGCCGGTCAGCAGCGGCCTGCTCCCCGGCACCTACCGCGCCTGGCTCCTGCAAAGCGGCAACGCGCGCGAGCAGGTAATCCACCTTGCCGACCTGGCCCGTTGCGACCGTCTCTGGCTCGTCAATGCCCTGCGGGGCGAGGAAGGAGCAGTTCTGGTTCGTTAGCTATCCTGCCTCAGAGCTACCCGCTTTACTGCCTTCGGTCAGCCGGCGCAGCGCAATCATGACAAATTCGGCGATCTCGTGCGCCAGTAACCCCGACTTACCCGCCAATTCCTCGGCGATGGCTCCCGCCGCGCCATGCAGATAGCCGCCCAGCACGGCCGCCTCATACGGCGCAAGCCCCTGACCAAGCAGCGCCACGATAACGCCCGCCAGCACATCCCCGCTGCCCGCCGTGCTCAGGGCCGGCGTGGCAAACGGCAGCAGCGTCGCCTCTCCGTCCGGCGCGGCGACGACGGTATACGCCCCTTTCAGCAGGACGACGTGCCCCCAGGCCTGAGCCTGCTCCCGCGCCAGCTCGACGCGATCCCGCTCCTTCAGCTCGGACAGCGTGATGCCCATCAGCCGGGCCATCTCGCCCGGGTGCGGCGTCAGGATCGTCTGGCGCGGCAGGCGGCTCGCCCAATTCTCCAGCACTGCCAGCGTGTTCAGCCCGTCGGCGTCCACCACCAGCGGCGGCAGTCGCTCGGCCTGGGCCAGCAGCGCCTCGACAAAGCCGGGCGCCTGCCCCAGCCCTGGCCCGACGAGCATCGCATCGTAGCGACCAGCGTCCTCCAGCAACATGACCGCGCTCGCCTCGTCCAGGTCCTCGTCGGCAGGTACCGGCGGGTAAGTCGCCTCCGGCAGGCGACTCGCGGCGACGGGGCGCACCACCCGGGGCACAGCGAGCGCCACCAGGCCGGCCCCCGCTCGGTAGGCCCCCAGTCCGCAGAGCAGCGGCGCGCCCCAGTAATGAGAGGAACCCGCTGCCACCAGCACCGTACCAAACGTCCCCTTGTGCCCGTCCTGCGGGCGCGGCAGCAGGAGCGCGCGCGCCGTTTCCGCCGTCGCCAGTTGGACCGGCACGGCGGCGACCGGCGGCAGATCCGCCCGGATGCCAATGTCGGCGACGACCAGCTCGCCGACCGCAGCGGCGCCGGGGAAGATGAAATGGCCGCGCTTCGGGCCGGCAAAGGTAACCGTCAGCGTCGCCGGGAGAGCCAGCGGGTCGAGCGCCCCCGTGTCGCTGTTCAGCCCGCTGGGCACGTCCACGGCGACGACGACAGGCCGGTCACTCTCCGGCGAAGGCGTCACCGCCGCCACAGAGGTTAATGCCAGAGCGCTGCCGGCCGCGCTGCCCGGCCGTTCCTGCAGCCCCACCCTGACCTGCCGCAGCAATGTCGCCAGCTCGCCGCCAATAGGCCGGTCTACGCCGGTGCCCAGCAGCGCATCGACGATGATATCCGCGCTGCGCAGCCGCAGGCGCAGGACACGATAGCGCTGGTCGTTGGCGGCGGTGACGTTAAACAGATCCATCTTCTCGACAGCCGCATAATTCTCGTCCTTCTCCGGGTCGCGGGGACGGTAGAGGTAGAAGCTGACGCTCGCGCCCGCCTCGGCCAGATAGCGCCCGGCGACCAGCCCATCGCCGCCGTTGTTGCCCGGCCCGACCAGCACCAGTACCTCTTTGCCGGCGACATCCCAGCGCTGTTGGATGGCCCGCGCCACAGCCGCGCCGGCCATTTCCATCATCTGCGCGTAGCTGTGACCGGCCGCGTCGGCGGCCTGTTCTGCCGCCACCATCTCGGCCACACGAAAGACCTTGATGCCCATCGTCCTCTCCTCGTCGTCAGCCGACAGCGGCTCCCGGTTTCATTGTAGCGCGACGCCCGCCGCCATGACAAAGGAGCGCGTCGCGCACGCTAAGCAAAATGTTAGCCCGCGCCAATAAAAACTAAACAAAAACGATCTAAGTTAACGGGAAGACGGCAATATGCTCCCCGGCAGAGTATACTGGTCTCCAATTGTGGCTGTGGTGGCCCTGCGAAGGAAGGTGCAGCCCGCCCCGACTATTGCCGTCCCGGGCCCTTTGCATATAATCGGCCCGCGAAGGAAAAGGCGATGGCATCATTCGAGGAATCCAGACAGCAGAGTTTGACAAACGAGGTGGCTCCGGCCGTCCCGGCGTGGGAGGAACGTGTTGCGCCACCTACCGGCGTCGTCGTCCGCGAGATTGTCGAAACCCTGCTCCTGACCCTCTTCATCTTCTGGATCGTCAACACGGCGACGGGCCGTTATCGCGTTCAGGGCCACAGCATGATGCCGACTCTGCATGAAGGCGAGTATCTGATCATCAACAAGCTCAGCTACTACCTCGACGAGCCACAGCGCGGCGACATCGTGGTCCTCCACTATCCTCGCGACCGCAGCCGGGAGTACATCAAGCGGGTCATCGGGCTTCCCGGCGACCTGGTTGAGATTGGCGACGGGCAGGTTCGGGTTAATGGGGTCGTGCTCAACGAACCCTATCTGGCTAACAACCCGACGTATGGCAACCAGAGCTGGGTGGTTCCAGAGGGCCACTACTTCGTGATGGGCGACAACCGCAACAACTCCAGCGATTCACGCGACTGGTCGTTCTTGCCGCGCAGCGACATCGTGGGCAAGGCCGCCGTCATCTACTGGGGCATCGAAGACTGGGGGCTTGTCCCGCACTATCACCACCCAATCAGCTAACCGCCAATCCACCGGTTGTCAAAGTTGAGCAGTTCCTGCACAAGAGCTGGATAATTTGCCCCCGGCCTCTCCTGGTGGTAGAATTCCACCTGTTGTGTCGCCCTCATCGTCTAGGGGACTAGGACGTGGGCCTTTCAAGCCCAAAACCGGGGTTCGAATCCCCGTGAGGGCACAATCGTAATCCCGGGCTTTCCGCTTCTCCTTCTGTAAGCAGCCCGGGATTTTTCTTTTCCTGGGCACGACACTGGTAGGCGCCGATCCGGCGACCAGCTACTTCCGGCTGAGGTCAGGCGGAGCCATTCACAGCTCATGACGCAACGCTTCCTACCTCTTGCGCCTGCATGACGAAGTGCAGCGTTTCGGGTACGTGATCCGCGCGCACGGCTTGCCAGAATGACCTGCTCAACAGGTGCCGAACCGAGAAGCCTAAGGTGACCAGGCCATACAGGCTCCGGCTCATAGCGGTGGACAGGCTCCGGCGGCGCAGGTTATAGATGATCGAGCTGAGGTACAGGTGCAGCATGCGCCCCCGCCAGTAGCTCTCATCCGCAGAGCTTAGCAATCGCCGAAAGGCGCCCGGCTGGCTGAGAATGGCATCACGTGACCAGCGGGTGAATTCAGTTGCAAGCCGATAGTCGGTTGAGCTTCGCCACGTCCGACCCCGGAAGAGGCAGGCGATGGTCATAGGCGTGTTCGCAAGCTCACCATAAAGCGTGATGCGACGGCACAGATCCAGATCTTGCGTTACAAGAATAGCCGGGTTGAAACCACCCGCCTGAAAAAACGACTCGCCTAGAATAAACGAGGATTGTAGCGGCACCCAGGCGCCGCCCGTTACCTGCGCCGATCGATTCCCCTGTAGACCGGAGTTCATTTCGCCCAGAACGTTCCCTGATTCGTCAACAATTCGAATGCCCCCATAAAGCCAGGCGGCATTCCTCGCATCCCTCGCAACTGCCCATATCGCCTCCAATGCCCCCGGCAGAAGCCAGTCATCGTCATCTAGAAAACAAAAGTACTTGCCTTTAGCAAGAGCCGCGCCGGCGTTTCGTGCTACACTACGCTCCCGTCGCATCGTGTGGATAAGCCTTACGTTAGGTGACCGCTGCCATTGAGCATCAGGCAACGGCTTGCCCGAGTCGTTAACGACAATCACCTCGAATTCACCTGCCCGGAATTCCTGAGTCAGCGCGCTTTCTACTGCTCTCGTAAGCGTATCCCGGCCGATAGTCGGAATGATTATTGAACAGAACATACCTGCTTGATGAGAGCCACCCCCAGGCATCAGCTCACGCACCGTCAGCAGCCTCACGAAAGCCGGCGAGAAACGCCTCACCCTGATAAGTTGCAAAAATCGACCGGTAGAACTCCCTCGAAAACAGGGTGGCGGCGCCGGCGTTCAGCAGAGCACGCAACGCAAGCGCCGCACGTGCCAACGCTGAGAATAGTCGTTTGTGCTGCAGATTCCACATCGCTGAGGCCAGATAGATGCGAACGAGGCCGCCGTGCCATTGAGGGCCTTGGGCCAAAAGCCGGAGGCGTTGGAAAGTCTCTGCTTGCTGAAGAATCAGCTCTTTCGCCCAGCGGCTTTGCTGGGAATGGCGAGCCCAGTCAGTCGTGCTACCCTCACGACCCCAGCTAATACAAGCGACAATCTCCTCCGTACGCGCCACTCGTTCAGTCAATGCCAGCCGCCGCAACAGGTCAATATCCTCTGGGCCGTTTATCAGGGTGTTGAAGCCGCCAACTGCGAAGAAGGCGTCTGCTCGGACAATGGAGGCCTGCAGAGGAATCCACTCACCACACATTGATTTCAGGAAGACATCGTCTTCAGCTACGCTCGGCAGTGTAATCAGCGTTTGCCCTTTTCTGTCGACAAGCCGTGACGCGCCATAGAGCCAGGATGCGTCGCTTCTTTCGCTTAGGCGTCGCAGGTGGCTCATTGCGTCGGGGAGCAGCCAGTCGTCGTCGTCCAGAAAATGTAGATATCGCCCCGTGGCGAGCGCGGCGCCAGTATTGCGAGCGACACTTCGCTCATGCCGATAAGTATCAATGACCTGCACCTTTGGCACATGCTGCCACTCTGATGGCGGCAGGCGACTGCCTGAGTCATTGACGACAATGACTTCGAGGTCTTCTTGGTAACACGCTTGCGCCAGGACGCTTGATACCGCTTTGGATAGCGTTGCCCGGCCAACGGTGGGAATGATTGTGGAGCAAAACACGGGTATCCTGACCGCTTTACTTATCGCTCTCCACCGGCACGAGTTTGTTCAGCCGCAGCCATGATATCCGCTATGCTTTTGCTGAAACTGAGTTCCTCCGTGAAAAGAGCAAATGCATTCTCCGCAATCTCCTGTCGTTCATCCTCATGTGCCAGGTAATGCTCGATCTGGTCTGCCAGTTGCTCGATGGGCGCTTCCGCGTAGTGGACGCCGGGAATAACTCGCGGAGAATGCGGCAGCATGGGCTCTGATATAACGAGGGAGGAATTAGGAGCAGCAATCGCAAAACGTGAGAAGTTATCGTCGTACCACGTTCGCGTCAGATTGAGTGTGATCTTTGAACGGTTCAAGAACTCGATTCGCTCGTCGCCGAAGATGAATGGATTGTTGAGCCCATCCGCCAGATAAACCGACATGCCTCGGCGAGTCAGTTCGGGACACAACTTTGTCAGCAGCCTGTTGCGTCGCCGTGAATTGAGGCCACCCATCCACAGCACGTCGATATCTCGCTCCAGCTGCAATCGACGGTACCACCTGCGCGTTCCTCCCCAGGGGGCATGTACAGTCTGTAATCCCTGCGTGGCGTGCCAGCGTGCGTAAATGGCCGACGAATCTGCGAATACGTCCAGAAGGCCGGCAGCATGGACTCGATAATAATCGCCGACGTAACGAAAGCGTAACATACGTTGTCTGGCCCAATGTTCCCGCATCAGACGTATACACGGGTCAAGTCGACTCCGGACGTTACCTATGGCTCGCATAAAAAGCCGTGGAATTCGCAGATCCGGGAGCCCCTCCGTATTCCAGTGGATGAACTTTGGCCGCTTCTTTGGAGGCATTTTTGCGAGCTCGTATGGCGCGCGCAAGAAGTCGCCGTATGGGCCGAAAGAGAATACGAAGGAAACTCCCTCTGGAATTGAGCTGGAGAAAAGGAAGGTAACGGGTGTATAGCCGAGGGCGCTCAGTTCATCCGCGATAATTTCAGATATTCCGTCGCCCTTTTCCCACTGGATGACGGCAACACTGGTTGCCGCTTTTTTCACTGTTTTCGGCCGCTGGTCACGTTTCTCTTCCATCACCTTCCGTCCAATCGCCCTCTCCACAAAGGATTCACCAAATGGCCAGAGCACCCGCCGAGGATCGACTGGACAAGATCCTACTACGAGCAGACACGACTCAGACAATAATAGCCGCCTTGGGGACCGCCAGACTGGCGCCTGACGATGCAAGGGGCGTTAACCCGGGAGATCTTATCTCCATATGTATTTCGCAACAAAAGTCACGGCAGCGGGGTCTTGGCTGCAGCGTCACCCATGGGGATTCAGCCAGAATGATCCCGGGCTTTCAGCCAATCCTTCTGAAAGCCCGGGATTCCTCTTTTATTCCCCCATCGGCACCCAGATGTTCTTCACCTCGGTCGCGTGGCGCAGGAACTCGCGCCCCATACCCTGCTCCTGGCTCGTCCAGTCGCGCGTCTTGCCGTAACTGACCCAGGTGCGCTTCATGTTGGTTGCCGACAGCTCCTCGACCTGTCGGCTGCCCCTGGCATCGCCAAAGTACCAGATAGCATTGACGTCGTCGTGAGCCGCCAGCGTCTTCATCAGGTGATCGCGATTCCCGGTCAGGATATTGACCACGCCTCCCGGCAGGTCGCTCGTCTCCAGAACCTGGTAGAAGTCCGTCGCGGCCAGCGGATAAGGCCCCGAAGGAACGATGACGGTGGTGTTACCTCTGGCGATTGCCGGAGCCAGCAGAGAGACGAAGCCCAGAAGCGGGTATTCGTCAGGGCAGGCGATGCCGATAACGCCAACCGGCTCCGTCATGCTGACGACGAGACCGTATAGCGTGGTCTCCTGCACAGTGCCGCCAAATTTGTCGGCATAGCCGGCATATGCGAAGAGCCGCGAAAGCGAAAGCTCCACTTCAGTGCTCGCCGCCTGCTTGCTCTGCCCTGTCATTGCCCGCAGCCGGTCGGCAAAGTCGCCCGCGCGCGCGGCGAGGTTCTCGGCAATATAGTAGAGAATCTGGGCGCGGTTGTGGGGCGTCCGGTCGGCCCACCCTTTCGCCCGATGGGCGGCTTCGACGGCGTTGCGCACGTCCTTGCGGTTGCTATCCCCCGCATAGCCGACCAGCCTGCCCTTCGGGTCGAGCACCGCGTAGCTGTACTCGCCGTCCGGCCGGACCTGCTTGCCCCCGATGAACAGCTTCGCCGTTCGGTCGATCAGGCCGTCGCCGTTACCGATAACGCGGACTCCCTTGCTGGCGCCTGGGCGCCCCGGCGTATGCGCTCCCCAATTCCTGTCCGCCTCCGCTTCTGTCTTCCCTTCGCCCGGCTGCCACCGTTCCTGCCATGCAGGGCGCACATATTCGAACAGCCCTTCTTTGCCGCCTTCCCGGCCGAAGCCGCTCTCCCGGTAGCCGCCAAAGCCCGAAGCGGCATCAAACAGATTGGTCGAGTTGATCCAGACCGTTCCCGCCTTGACCTTTGTCGCCACGTCCAGCGCCAGGTTAATGTTCTCGGTCCAGATGCTCGCCGCCAGCCCATAGCGCGTGTTATTCGCCAGCTCGATCGCCTCGGCCGGCGTGCGGAATGTCATCGCGACGAGCACCGGCCCAAAAATCTCCTCCTGGGCCACACTATCCGCCGGGTCCACGTCGGTGAGTAGGGTCGGCGGGTAGAAACAGCTATCCTCCGGCACGCCGTAGTCAGGCTGATAGATCGTCGCGCCCTCCGCTACGCCCCGTTTCACCCAGTTGGCGATGCGCTCGTACTGCGTGCGGTCGGTCACGTAGCCCACGTCGATGCCCTTGTCCAGCGCGTCGCCGACGCGCAGCGTCGTCATGCGCGCTTTGACCCGTTCGTAGAAATCCTGGGCGATACTCTCCTGCACCAGCAGGCGCGACCCGGCGCAGCAGACCTCGCCCTGGTTGAACCAGATCGCATCGACCAGCCCTTCCACGGCGCCATCCTGGTCGGCGCTCTCAAAGACAATGAACGGCGACTTGCCGCCCAGCTCCAGAGAGAGCTTGACGTCGCGCCCGGCTGTCGCCACACGGATGATCTTGCCCACCTCGGTGGAGCCGGTGAAGGCAATCTTGTCGAAGCCCGGATGGGCGGTGATCGCTTCCCCCGTCTCGTCGCCGCCGGTCACGATGTTGACCACGCCGGGGGGCAACCCGATTTCCTGTAGCACGTCGGCAAAGAGCAGAGCCGTCAGCGGCGTGGCGGGCGCCGGCTTGATCACCACGGTATTGCCCATCGCCAGGGCCGGCGCGATCTTCCAGGCCAGCATCAGCAGCGGGAAATTCCAGGGGATAATCTGCCCGACGACGCCCAGCGACTTGTACCCGGCCATTTCCACCGGCATCAGCTCGGCCCAGCCGGCATGATAGTAGAAGTGGCGCGCCACGAGGGGAATGTCGATGTCCCGGCTCTCGCGAATCGGCTTACCGTTGTCCAGCGATTCGAGCACCGCGAAGAGCCTGGCGTGCTTCTGGATCGTCCGCGCAATGGCGTAAAGATAGCGAGCCCGTTCGTGGGCCGGCAGCCCGCTCCACTCCGCAAATGCCCGGCGCGCCGCCTCATAAGCAGCGCCCACCTCCGCCGCGCTGGCGTCGGTGATGGTAGCCAGGACCGTCTTTTCCTCGGGATTGCGATCCTGATAGGTGGCGCGCCCTTCATTGTAGACCCATTTTCCGTCGATAAAGAGGCCAAAATCGCGCCCGTGGTCGTCGAGCCACGCCTGCGCCACGTCGTCCGCCTCAGGCGCCGGGCCGTAGGCCATCGTTTCAAAAATCTCTGCCACGTTCATCGGTACCTCCATGGGCCGGTCAGGTCCGCCCCGACGACTTCATCAAGCCAGGGGCATGTAGTGGGCGGCGGCGTAACGGCCATAGACATGGTGCCAGAGCTGGCGTTCGATGTCGCCCAGCAGGCTGCTGGCCCCAAAACGGAAGAGTGCCGGCGTCAGCCATTCGTCGCCCAGCTCCTCTTTAGCCAGAATCAGCCAGTCGATCGCCGCCTTGGCGGAGCTGATGCCGCCCGCTCCCTTAAAGCCCACCCGGTAGCCGGTCAGCCGGTAATAATCGCGGATGGCGCGCATCATCACCAGCCCGAAGGCCGGCGTCGCATTCACCTTGGCCTTGCCCGTTGACGTCTTCACGAAATCGGCGCCCGCCTGCATAGAGACCATGCTCGCGCGATAGACGTTGGTCAGCGTGCCCAGCTCGCCCGTCTCGATAATCGTCTTCAGGTGGGCCGCCGCGCCGCACGCCTCGCGGAAGGCCCGCACCTCGTCGTAGAGCGCCTGCCAGTTGCCCGTGTGCACGTAATCGCGGCTGATGACCATGTCGAT
>JAAYYY010000649.1 GCA_012515125.1 Chloroflexota bacterium | reverse complement strand
GTGCTGGCGAACACCGGCAGCGTCGAGCTGCAGCAGGTGCGTGAGGCGGTCGTCGCGGGCGGCGCGCTGGCGCCCTGGACGCTGGCTGCGGGCGCGCTCTTCCTGATTGGCTTCGGCGTCAAAGTCGCGCTCGTCCCGCTGCATACCTGGCTGCCCGACGCCCACTCGCAGGCGCCGAGCGGCATCAGCGCCATGCTTTCCGGCGTGGTCATCGAGGCCGGCCTCGTGGCGCTGCTGCGCGCGCTGGGGCCGCTGGTCGCCGTCGCCGGCTCCGCCGAAACGTGGGGCATCCTGCTTGCCGCCTTTGGCGCCGCGAACATGCTCATCGGCAACCTGATGGCCCTGCGCCAGAAGCAGGTGAAGCGGATGCTGGCCTATTCCAGCCTCGTGCACATGGGCTACATGCTCACCGGCGTCGCCGTGGCGCTGCTGGCGGGCGAGGCAGCCGGGGCGGCGGGCGGCCTGTTCCACCTGCTCGTCCACGGGCTGATGAAGGGGCTGGCCTTCCTGGCGGCAGGCGCGCTGCTCTACGTGCTGCACATTTCGCTGGGCGACCACCACCCGCTGACCATCGACGATCTGGCCGGGGCAGCGCGGCGCTACCCGCTGCCGGCGCTGGCTCTGAGCATCGCCCTGCTCAGTCTGGGCGGGCTGCCGCCGCTGGCCGGCTTCATGTCCAAGCTGCAGATCTTCGTCGCCGGCATCCAGGCGCACAACGGCTGGATCGCCGGGCTGGTCATCTTCGCCGGCCTGAACAGCGTGCTCTCGCTTGCCTACTACGCGCCCGTCATCAATGCCATGTACCGGCAGCAGCCGGCCGACATCGTCGCGGCGGGCCGGCCGGTGCCCCTGGCTATGAACCTATCGCTCGCGGTGCTGGCCCTGCCGGTGGTCGCCATCGGCTTCTGGCCCGCGCTGACGAGCTGGCTGACCGAACCTGCCGGAGCGGCGCTGCTCGCCGTATTTGGAGGCTGAGGACGTGGAACTTTTGCTGACACCCCCTGTTGCCTTTCTGATTTTCATGGCGCTCGTCGGGCTGCTCTACGGCGCCGGGCGCCTGCTCGCCGGGCCGACGACCGAATCGGCCCTGAAGCGCAGCACCTATTCCAGCGGCGAAGCGCCCCCGGAGGAGATGGCGGTGCCGGGCTACCGGCCCTTCTTCGTCGTCGCCCTCTTCTTTGCCATTCTGCACCTCGGCGTGCTGGTGCTCGCCACGGGCGGCCTCACCGCGGTGACGAGCGGCGGAACTGTCGTCTTTCTGGTGGGCCTGATGCTGGCCCTGCTGGCTCTGGTGTTGGGGTAGGGTGGCTATGTAGCGGCGCGTCTATCGGTACGGGCGGGTTTCAACCCCGCCCCTACAAGCCGCCGCAAGGAATGGGACTGGAATGACAACATTACAAGAACGCTGGCAGTCGGTTATGGACGAGGTCCGTACCTGGGCGCGCACGAACTCGCCCTGGGTCATCCACTTTAACAGCGGCTCGTGCAACGGCTGCGACATCGAGATTCTGGCGACGATCACGCCGCGCTACGACCTGGAGCGCTT
>JAAYYY010000648.1 GCA_012515125.1 Chloroflexota bacterium | reverse complement strand
TGGCGGCCGAAGCCGTGGGCGTACCGGTTGAGCGTGTTGAGATGGTTCTGTCGGATACGGCATATACCGGCAACTCGGGCTCGGCCTCTGCCTCGCGCATGACCTGGATGGCCGGCAACGCCATCCGCGGCGCGGTGCAGGAGGCGCTGGCGGCCTGGAAAAGCGAGGACCGGCCGGCGAGAGCGCACTACCGGTTCGTACCGAAACCGACCACGCCGCTGGACCCGGAGACGGGCAAGAGCATGCCCAACATCACTTATGGCTACGTCGCCCAGGTGGTAGACCTAACGGTGGATGTAGAGACGGGACACATCTACGTGGACCGGGTCGTCTGCGCCGACGACGTGGGTCGGGCGATCAATCCGACGCTGGTCGAAGGGCAGATTGAAGGGGCCGTCGTGCAGGCGCACGGCTACGCGCTGACCGAGAACCTGAGGCTGGAAGGCGGGCGCATTCTCAATCCCCGGCTGAGCACCTATCTTATTCCGGGCATCATGGACATCCCGGCCGAGGTGCAGTCGGTCATCCTGGAGTACCCCGACCCGCAGGGGCCGTGGGGAGCGCGGGGCATGGCCGAGATGCCCTTCATCCCCTACGCTCCGGCTGTGGTCGCCGCCCTGTACGATGCGACAGGCGTCTGGTTCGACGAGTTCCCGCTGACGCCGGAGCGGGTGGCGATGACGCTGAAGGAGCACGCGGCTGTCGCCAGCGCCGCTTAAGGCTCGTCTGCGGCCAGATAGTCCTGCAGCCAGCCGGGCACGCTGTCGGCGTAGTCGGCTTTCACCGCGGGCGCCGCGTCACGCAGGCCAGCGTACCAGGAGAGCGACCGGTTGACCATGCCCAGGCGGTAAGCCAGCCTGAGCGCCGCCTCCAGCTCTGCGCGGGAGGCGAAGCGCGTCCACGGCTCCAGATAGGCGTCGCGCACCTGCTTCAGCTCCGGCCCTTCCTCCGGCAACTGCAACCAGTGGGCGATGCTCCGCAGCGTGACCAGCATGGTGAAGAATGGGTGGCCCACGCTGGCGTCGCTCCAGTCCGTGTAGATGTAGCGCCCGTCGCCGTAGAGCACGTTGTTCTCGTGCAGCTCTTCGTGCACGAGCGTCTCCGGCAAGCCGTAATCCGCGAGCCTGGCGCACTGCTCGGCGAAGGTCGCCTGCCCTTCCTGCAGCCGCCGGTACTCGTCGGGTGTAAGCCCTGATTCCCGGCCGACCAGTAACGCCTCCTCGTCCTGCAGCAGCTCCGTAAAGAGCCCCGGTAGCCTGGCGAGCCGCCGGTCGGGCACGCCGGCCGCAAGCACGTCTGGCACGCGGCGGGCCGTCTCCATCTGCATCTCAGCATAGGCCGGCAGTAGCCGGAGCCAGTGCGGAATCTGCTCGGGCGTCCGGCAGATGGCGCGCAGCGTATCGCCCGTGCCGGCCGACAGCAGCCAGCCCTGCTCCGGCTCAACGGCGAGAAGCGGCACGGTGACCTGTGGATACCATTCGGCGAGCAGCCGGGTGAGGGCAGCTTCATAACGAAAGGCAGGGGCCGGCGCCTTAAAATAGACCGTGCCGTGATCGGTCGGAATGCGGGAGAAGACCGACCAGGGGCGCTGGTGTACCGGTTCGACAGAACCCGTGGGCTGCCAGCCGTAGGCGAAGATCTGGGATTCAATCCACGACGCAACGAGTTCCTGCCAGCCGGCCTGTTGCCAGGGTAGCGAAGCCTCTTCAGTTACCATTGTGGAGCCACCTCAACCATTGCCGGACCACTCCCAGAACCAGTAAGCCATACCGTTCCACTCGCCCCAGCGCGCGAAAGCCGCTTCTACTTCCTGCGGGCCCACCGGCTCGCCGCCGTGGAACTCTTTGGAGACCATTTTCAGGGCGTAGGAGTCAATGGGGATGAAGTCGGTGCGGCCCAGGAGCATGAGCAGGTTGGCTGCCGCATAGGCACCGACGCCCTTCAGCGCCAGCAGCTCCTTACGCAGCTCGCCGGTGGGCAGATCCGCCGTCTTCAGCGCTTCCAGGTCGAGATCGCCACGGGCTACCCGG
>JAAYYY010000647.1 GCA_012515125.1 Chloroflexota bacterium | reverse complement strand
ATCTGCAGGTCCTCGGCCGAGAGCGGCGACTTCCACCAGGTGCTGGCAGCGGGCGCGTAGCCGAGGGCATACTGGACGGTGGGGTCGGCCTGCAGGCGCATGGGCAGCGCCAGCCGGTTGAGGAAGACGCCCGCGACCAGCGGTCGCTCCTCCGCCAGCGGCGTCTCGCGCTCGACGATAGAGGCGAGGGTCACGGCCTCGTGCAGGCTGAGCCCCTGGGCGGCGAAACCGGGCCGCAGGGGAGCGACGCGCTCGTCAAAATTAGCCAGCATCAGCTCCAGCAGATCTTCGGCGGTGGCGTCGAGGGGCACGCGGTAGGTGTCGGGGAAGAGATAGCCTTCGAGGCTGGCGCCTGCGGGCAGCTCGGCAAGAAAGGCGCCGTTCTCGAAGCTGTGCGGGATTCGGCGCTGGGCGAGGCCGAGGAAGCGGTCGGCGTCAATTTGCGCCGGCGTCGTCGTCGCCAGGTAAGTCGCCATCTCTTCAATGCGCCAGCCTTCGAGGAAGCGCAGGGTAATCTCGTTGGCGTTGGCGTCGGTGAGCTGCTGGGCCAGCGCCGGGATGGGCATCGCCGGGTCGAGGGAAAAAGCGCCGGCCTCAAGCTGCGAGTCGAGGCCATAGTAGCGGATGTAGTTCAGGAACAGCTCGCGGTTGCGCAGCAGCCCGGCCTCCTCCAGGTTTGCCGCCACGGTGCTGGCCGACTCGCCGCTATTGATGACGAAGCGCCTGGGCGCGCCAATGTTGCCGGCCGGCTGAGCAAGCTCTTCGGCGTGGGTGATCAGATAGCTCTGCAGGTAGAGACTCTCCGGCAGGCTGAGCGACGGGTTGCCGCCTTCGACGCGCACCAGAGTGCCATAGGCAGCGGCGCGCCAGCGGAAGTAGAGCAGAAACACGGCGACGCCGATTGCCGTCACAGTAATAAAGAGCAGGATGAGGCGCGCAGCCCAGACCACGCGCGAGGGGGCTTTACCGGTTGCTCCGCTGATAGGTCACCTCGTCTCGTCAGGCGCGGGCGGCAGCGGAGCAAGCCCGCCACGCCGCGCGTCGAGATAGTCCTGTAAGATGAAAGCGGCGGCGACCGCATCCAGCCGCCCGCGCTGCTCCCGGGCGGTGACGCCGCGGGCGCGCAGGCTGGCGCTGGCCTGCTGGCTGGTGAACGTCTCGTCCCAGAAGGTATGGGGCAGGTGCAGCGCTTTGGCAAGCGCCGCCGCGTAGTCGCGTATCCACGGAACCAGCGGCCCTTCGGTGCCGTTCAGCTCCAGCGGCAGGCCGACGACGAGAAAGCCGACGTTCTCCTGCGCGGCAATCTCCGCCAGCCGGGCGAAGTCGGCCCGGCGCGAGGTGCGCGGCAGCACCTCGTAGGAGCGGGCAATGAGCTGGGTCTCGTCGCTCAGCGCGACGCCGATGCGCTTTTCGCCCATGTCCAGGGCCATGATGCGCCGGCCCGCCGGGGGCACAGGTTCCTCGTCCACGCCTTCTTTGTACCACAGAATCGGCGGGAGCTGTAACACGGCTGCCCTACGGCCAGCAGACGGAGCGCGCCGATCTTGTATAGCGATTTTCCCAAATCGCTCCCCAACGCAGAACGCGCGCTTTGAAAAACGCGCGACAGCCTACGGGCTTTCGACGGCGGCGATTTCCGTCTGGATGCGCACGGGCAGGTAGGGAATGCGCCCGAACCAGCCGGGGAAGACCCGCGCCTCGGGGTAGCGGCGCAGGGGCAGCCGCTCGTAAAGGTAAGCCATGGCAACGTCGGTCTGCTGCCCGGTAATGGCCTGCAGCGGCTCGTCGAGGGCCAGCGTCGCGGCGACGTTGGCCTCGCCGATCATGTCGAAGGTGACGCGCCCCTGCTCGTCCACGCCAAGCACGTCGCCCGCGCGGAACTGCAGGCTCTCGGGCACCAGCTCGTAACCCGGCTTAATCGCTTCGGCCAGCGTCTCGTAGATGAGGCCGTTGGCCTGGGATGCGTCTACAGCCGTGCCTTCCATCTCGGCGCGCAGCTCCAGCGCCAGCCGCTCGCTCTGCTCGCCGGGGAAGCGGGAATAGGTCTCCTGGAGCACGTCGCCGAGACGCAGCGAATCGCGGGCCAGGAACTCGCCCGGCTCCAGCAGCGCCTCCAGCTCGGCGGTCGCCATCGACTGCAGATGCTGCAGCACCTGGGAGCGCAGCCGCTCGCGGTCCTCCTCCGCGACGGCAGCCACGCGACGCACGCCGCCGCCGGTCAGCGGGTCAAGGTTGCGCACGTCGAGCTGCACGGCCAGCGCGCCGACCACGCGGTTGATCAGGTTGGCGCCGACGTTGCCCTCCGGGCCGGGCGTGATGGCGACCACCTGGGCTTCGGCCGTCGCCCCACGGACGCCCGGCACCTCCGTCGCTTCCACCGTCTGGAAGAGCTGCCGCGCGCCGGCCGAGGTGCTGACGCGCGTGCCGGCGGGCACGGTCACAGGGCTATCCTGGCGGTTGACGAAGACGACAGTGCCGCGCGCCGGGGCGTCGGGCACGTCCGCGCCGCCGGTGGTCTGGACCTCGGCCTGCCAGGAGACGGTGACAGACAGCCGCCGGCCGGGCACGGAAGCGCCGCTGAAGCTGACGCTCTCTAGCTGCGGGTCGGCGACGATCTGGCGCACGACCTCGACGCGCTCGACCTCGGGATAGAAGGTGATCGTCGCGCCCGGCACGGTGTAGGCGGCGGCGATGACCAGCAGGGCCATGGTCAGAAAGAAGAGGAGGATGGCGACGTAATGCCACAGCCAGCGCTGCCAGCTTGGGCGCGGGGCCATGCGGCGATACATCTCGCGCCGGTCGGCGACGTCGGGCAGCGACTTCAGCTCGCCCCCCTCGCCGAGCCGGACGGTCGCGCCGGGGCGGGTGGGCCGGCGCCACTCGCGCCGCCCACGCCACCAGCGCCGCAGCCGGCTGGCCGCGTCGCGCTCGTTGCCGAAAACCGGGAAGCCGAGGGCGCGCGCCTGCGCGGCGACTTCGCCGTCGCGGGTGACCAGGCCGACCTCCAGACGGAGCGCGGCAGCGCAGCGGCGCAGGCGCACGAGGTCAAGCCAGGAGGTCAGCAGCGGCTCTTCGGCGGGAGAGGCCGCCGGCAGGACCAGCAGCACGCGCGGCCGGCCCTGCACCCAGTTCAGCCGGTCGCAGATGCTGACGATGTCGTCCTCTGGCGAGAGGTAGATCGTCTCCATCAGCGGTTCCCGCCGGTCGCCCTACCCGCGCCTAAAGGCCCCCGTGTCTCAGCAGGCTCCGGCCGGTCATCTCGACCGGCTGCTCGATGGCCAGCAGCTCCAGCACGGTCGGCGCCACGTCGGCCAGGATACCGCGCGGGCGGGGCGCGAAGTAGTCGTCGCCGATCATGATGAGGGAGACCGGGTTGGTCGTGTGGTAGGTGTGCGGCCCGCCGGTGGCCTCGTCGATCATACGCTCGGCGTTGCCATGATCGGCAGTTACCAGCGCCACGCCGCCCTTGCCCACGACCGCCTCCACCAGCCGGGCCGCGCAGCCATCGACCGTCTCGCAGGCGGCGATAGCGGCCTCCAGCACGCCGGTGTGCCCGACCATGTCGGGGTTGGCGT
>JAAYYY010000086.1 GCA_012515125.1 Chloroflexota bacterium | reverse complement strand
TTGTCGTGCGCCTGGTGCAGTCCATTCTCGGCGGCATACTCCTGCCGTGGCTGGCCTATCACCTTACGAAGCGCCTGTTTCCAGCGCGGCACAGCGTAGCCGTTATAGCGGCTGCCTGCACCGCCATCTACGCCTATTTCATTCTCTATGCCGCTCTCCTGATGACGGAGACATTTTTCATCGCCGCCCTGCTCTGGTCGCTGGAACGGGCTATGGTGCTCGCCGGGAGCGGCGATGGGCAGGCGGCATGGACATGGAAGACGGCAGCGACGTTGGGTGTGAGTCTGGGCATAGCAGCGTTGTTGCGGCAATCGATTCTACCCTGGGTCGCCCTGCTCTTCGTCTGGCTGCTGGCCAAAGCATTCACCGGAAGGGAGAGTAGCAATCAGCTTCACCTACGCGTTCGGCGAGGCGGCATGGTAGTCGCAACGGGGTTGATCATCCTGCTCTTCATTCTGCCGTTTACGGTGCGCAACTACCTGGCATACGGCGAACTCATGCTTCTGAACTCCAATGCCGGCTACGCGATGTACTCGGCGCAACATCCCTTGCACGGGACGGATTTCCAGGCCTTCACGGCAGCGCCTTTGCCTCAGGAGCTACTCGGTCAGGGACTTAACGAAGCGCAGTGGGATCGCGCTCTTATGGCACGCGGCATCGGCTTTGTCCTCGCCGACCCCATTCGTTACTTCCGGCTCTCGGCCAGCCGCCTCCTTGACTATTTTGAGTTCTGGCCGACTGAAACGACGCTGTTGCATAACGCAGGCCGCCTGCTGTCCTTTACCCTGTTTCTCCCCGCTTTTGTCGCCGGCATCTGGACCGCGGCACGCCAGAACAGGCGGCAGAGTCGGGACCGGGTTGGCTTGTGGCGCCGGCCTGCGGGTCTTGTCTTCCTCTTCATGCTGTTCTACACCGTTCTCCATATCTTCACGTGGGCGATGCCGCGTTATCGGCTGCCTGTCGACGCAGTAGCCATGCCCTTTGCCGCACTTGCTCTTCAAGAGGCGGGTCAGTGGGTACACCGATGCTGGGCGAAGGGCTGGCGTCTCATGGGCTACCAAGTGAATGAGCCGAACCCTGCTCCAAAGGACGGTCATGGCTAGGGCGTTATCACTGGTCGAGCGCGGGGCCAGCGCGCCGCTCAGTCTGCCCCGCCGTCTGCTATTAGCTAACGGTCTGGCGATCCTTGCCGTAGTCGCCCATCACGCTGCAGCCTGGGTCCTGTTAGCCATGTTCTGGTGGGCGGACAGCTTCAGCACCGTTGCAGCACTGCCCGACCTGTCGAGAGTTGGCTCGCCGTCCTACTATTTTCTTCTAGCCGTGAACGTGCTGACGCGCTTCAGCGTTCCAACTTTCGTCTTTGTCTCGGGCTTCTTCACAGCCTATGCCCTAAAGGGAGCTGGAACAGTCCGGCAGGGCTGGCGAGTCATCTTCTCGCGTCTGGTCTGGCTCCTTGTTCCTTACGTTATCTGGTCTCTGGTGATATTCATCGCCCGTTGGGTGGAAAGCTGCGAGGAAGTCTGTCAGGCCGAATCGCTGACTACTTATGCTCAGAAGCTACTGCTCGGCGAGGCAACTGGCGCCTACTACTACGTCTTTGTACTCACCGTTTTCATGCTCTCTGCGCCACTTCTTGCCTTGGTGGCCCGTGTTCGTGGCCGGCAGTTATTGGCAGTTTCGTGGCTGATCCTGTTTGCCGTCCGCTCGCTCCCTTACCTTAGCCTATTGACTGGCACACCTCTGCTTACAGACGCGCCCGCGCCACTGCTCCATATCTGTCTGTTGCTGTTCTATTTTGCACTCGGCCTTGTGTACCGGACCCAAATGGAGGCGCTGAAACCGTGGCTGGGAAGGATTAAGCCGTACCTCCCTGTGCTGATCGTGGCCTTTGGGTTGCTTTCCCTGATCGATAGTGAATGGTTCAGCCGGCTTAACACGAACGCACTCTCGCCGGATCACGCCCACTCATCCCTATTCGTAGAAGGATATTCGCTCGCGATCATTCTGGCCTTCGCTGCGTTCGAGCGCATTCCTATACCTGGGACAAGAGCGCTCATGGCGCTAGGTGGCGCCGTCTACGGCGTTTATCTCCTGCACCCACTGCTGCCTGAGTACCTTGCCCGGGCCGTCCATCGCTTTTTCCCCTGGTTCCTTGCCTATCCGCTTGCGCTCCAGCTATTCCTTGTAGCCGGCTCAATCGGCCTGCCATTGCTCTTTATGCACGCAGTCAGGCGTTCTCCGTTCAAGCGTTACTACCGCTATCTCTTTGGATAGAACACTCCCTGTCCAACGAAAATTGTAATCACGCTTTGTTTCCGCTTGCCACGCTCTGGCACTATCTGTACCAGGCACCTGAGGAGTAGACGACCATGTATGACGGTTTCTTCATAGCTTACGAGGCATTTCGCAACGCTAAGGTAGAGGATCCCCTCTTGGAGACGCTGCACTTGATGGACCTTCTGTCCAACGGGGCGTTACGTGGTCTGGACTGTCGCTATCTAGACCGCGCCGAGGTAGAGCTGTCCCACATTGCGCATGAACGGCAAGGCGGCAAGCCAATGGAGTATACACTCGGCCGCTCGACCTTTATGGGCCTCTCCTTGTATTGCTCGCCGGCAGCCCTCATTCCCCGTCGTGAGACGGAGCTGCTGGCCGATACAGTGCTCGACGAGATACTGCGGCGCGAGGAGGCCGGTCTGCCGGTAACCGTGATTGACGTGGGAACCGGTAGCGGCAACATCGCGGTCTCCCTCGCTGCCTATTCCCGCTATTCGCGCGTGCTGGCGACGGACATCAGCGAGGAGGCAATTGCCCTGGCGGCACGGAACGTCAGCAAGTTTGGGCTGGAGGATCGCATCAGCCTGTTCTGCGGCGATCTCTTCCAGCCACTGCAAGGGCTGGGATACGAGAACCGCATCGATGTCGTGGTCTGCAACCCCCCCTATATCCCCACGCTTTCGCTTAGCCGGCTCGATCCGGCGATTACTGACCACGAACCGGTCGTGGCTCTGGACGCCGGGGCCTATGGGGTGGACTTCTTCCGCCGGCTCGTCTGCGACGCCTTACCCTATCTTAAGCCGGGCGGGCTTCTCGCCTTTGAGATAGGGATCGGGCAGGAACGAATTGCCCGCCGCTTCGTCGAGAACGGAACCGGCTACGAAAACGTGCGCTCGGTCGCCGACGCCACCGGAAAAGTCAGGGTGATCTGTGCAAACCGGAAGTGATTGCCCCTGCCTTTCCCGGCACGAGCTGCGGGCGCTCCTCACAGAGTGGCAGGATGCCTGGAACCGCCACGATCTTGAAGGCGTCATGGTGCTCTTTGACGACGACGTCCTGTTCGACAACTGGACAGGACAGCAGGTGCGGGGTAAGGCGCTGCTGCACCGGATCTGGTCGTCATGGTTTGCCTGTCATGGAGGGTTCCGTTTCGTAGAGGAAGAGATTCTGATCGACGAAGAGCAGCAAAAGGTCGTCTACTGCTGGCGACTGGAATGGCCGTCTCGGGAGGCGAGCTACACCGGTCGCCCTGAGTGCCGGTCTGGAGTCGATGTCCTCCACTTTCGCAACGGCCTCATCACCCGGAAGTTGAGCTATTCAAAGACGACCGTAGACATCGACGGTAAACGTGTCCCCCTTGTCGCTCATGCAGCATGATCGATCACTGGAACTGACATTATTCCCTATTGAAGGTACGC
>JAAYYY010000646.1 GCA_012515125.1 Chloroflexota bacterium | reverse complement strand
TTGTGCTTGGCCGTCGTCGGATCGTCAATCCGACTGTACGTCGTGCTGGCGATGAAGTGCGACAGCGCGCTCGTGCCCTCGGGTAGGTCGCTGCTGGGGCAGTTCTCATACGGAAACGCCATATCCGTCAGCGGCGTCACGATATCGGTGACGCTCATACAGATTCGCCCGCCGCCTGTATGGCTGTTCGTAAAGAGGTAAACGCGGCGCTCCTGCTCGTGGACCACCAGCGCGGTGCGTGTATCGGTGCTGCCGGTCGGGCTGGTTGGGTGGAACGCAAAGTTACCCTGTGGGTCGCGGGCCAGCACGCCGATCAGAACATCGCCGACCTGCGTCGTCTCTGTCTTGATCGCCGCGAACAGCTCGCCCTGTTCCGTGGCAGCCATGCTGATGTGGTCATCCGCCGGATAGCCCACAACCGGACCGAGGTTCGTGACGCTCCACCCGGCATTCGCAGCGGCGCTGTCGTCGTGCGTGGCGAAATAGAAGTTGTCGTCCTCCTGATTCGACCACAGGACGCCGATCTTCGGGCCGCTGGCATCCTCGAAGGCGATCAGGCTGGAGATGTCGTCCCGGCTCACTGTGGCGCCGGGGAAGGGCAGGACAAAGGGGTCGCCCCACACCCCATCCGTGCCATTCGTGGCGTTGACGTAGACCTGATAGGGCTGGCCTGAGCCAGAGTGGGAGACGAAGGTGACCCAGAGCCGGCCGGTGCTGTCTTTGTCCAGGACCATCGTCTCCGTGCGATGATGAGCGATGTCCGCCGGGAAGCCAGGGTCGAGCTGATATTGCCCGCCGCTGTAGCTGTAGCGATACAGGCGCGCCTCGTCGACGCTGGGGCCTGTGCTCTCCGACATGAAATGGGAGGCGACGTACAGCTTGCCGCTCTGCTCGTCCCACAGCACGTCCGCACGGGTGGTTTCGCGGTCGTCGGCGGCAACGTCCGTGTCGATCCACTCCTGGGCTCCCAGGTCAAGATAGTAAATATGGTAAGCTGCAGCGCCATCGTCGTAGAGGATGGCCCACCAGCGACCATCGTACCACCACACCTTGCTCTCATTCTGCCGGCCTGTCGGTTCGGCCCGGACCTCGGTGCCGTAACTGAAGGCCATGTAGCCGGCAACGTCCAGGGGTACAGACGCCGCGAGGACAAGGGCGGGCATGATCAAGGCGGCGGCTAACACGAGCAGCAGGCGCAGCTGTTGCACAGCATTCCTGAGCTGGTCCATGACTGATTCTCCAGTTGTGGGTGGATAAGTCAGTTCCTCTTCCCCTGGGAGGAGAGCAGCGGGGATTGTACCACGCGAATCGGGAGGGCCAACAGGCGGCCGGCGCCGCCCACAAATTTCTCAGTAATGGGTCACCTAGCCGGCGAAATCGGCAAAGACGACGATGCGCTGCGTGCCGAGCAGGTAAGGGTAGCAGGAAATAAGGGTCGCCGTCGCTTCCGCCGTGGGCAATGTCACCCAGACGCTGTCCGGGCTGACGACGAGCACGTCGCGCACAATGTAGGTGTAGATGACATTCTGCGTGGAGATATACACGGCGTCCCCCGGCTGTAGCTGGTCGAGGTGGCGGAAGATCGCCCCGTGGATGTCGTTGTGGGCGGAAAGAAGCAGGTTCCCCGCCTCGCCGGGCGCCGGAGAGCCGGGCCGCTGGCCCACGCCGCGCCGTAAGCTCTCCTCGTCCCACCCTTCATAGATGAGGCTATCGACGCCGATAGCCGGAATCTGCAGGCGGTGGGCGCTCGCTGCGGCCGATCCTTCGGGCTGCGGCCGGGCCGCTGCGTGGGCCGCGTGCAGCGTGAGCCCGATCTCCGCGAGGACGCCGAGCAGGGCTATGGCGAGGATCACTTCAACGGCCTGCAACAGGCGATTCAACCATCGCCTGTTTTCGAAGCGGCTCATAGGCCTGCTCTTCGGCAATCCCGTAGTGCGTCTGCCCGAAATCTGCACGTTGGCTCCGCTGGGGTAAACGGCTCGTACAACCAGTCGGCTGCACTCATTATAGACGATTTGTGGGCGTCGGAGAACGTCGCCCGGAAACTCGGCCGGCCAGATGGCCCTCGTAACCCTACTGGGACGGCTTTTTGGCTACGGAAACCACCTCGACGTCGCCCAGCGCCGCCAGCAGCGCCCGCGAATCGAGGATCACAGCCGTGCCGCGCACGCCGGAGCCGATAGACAGTTCTTCCTCGGCCAGCACGCTCTCATCCACGAGAATGCGCATCGGGCGGGGCAGGCCAAACGGGCTGACGGCGCCGGGCTCGTAGCCTGTCTGGGCCAGCACTTCCTCCCGGCTGGCGGTTGTCAGGCGCGATTCAGAGAGGGTGTGGCGCAGCGCCCGCCAGTCTACCTGGGCCGGCCCGGCGATGAGCACCATGACGAACTTGTCCTCGGCCAGGCGGAAGAGCAGGCTGCGCACGACCTGCTCCGGGCGCTGCTCGCGCTCGGCGGCGGCCTGCTCCAGCGACTGGACGGGTCCCGGGTGGCGAAAGAGGCGGTGTGGAACGCCCAGAGCGCTAAGTTCTTCGCTGACGGGGGTCGAATCTTTCACAATGTAAACCATTATACTGCAGCCGCGCACGCCGCCGAGCATAATAAGCGCGTTAGCGTACAGTGCCCGGCAAATTTCAACCCACACACAGCAGTCGTCGGCGATCCCCGGCGGCCCGCCTTCTTTGCGCCCCACAACCACCCCTGACCGGCCTCCGGAGCCCCTCGCCGGTACGGCAAAACGAACGTTAGATTTGAGAGAGGCGTAATGACGGGACGTATCCACAAACCGTACATCGCGTTCCTTGGTGGTTTTCACGTCGGCTATGATGCCTGGCGACCGGTTTCCGGACTGGAGGGAGCCAGGGTGCGGGAGCTTTTTGCCTATCTGCTGCTGGCGCAGGGCCAGCAACAGCGCGAGCAGCTCGCCACGCTCTTCTGGCCCGACCTCTCCCTCAGCGCCGCCCGCAAATATCTGCGCCAGACGCTCTGGCGCATCCAGACGGCCCTCGACGAGCATGGCTTCCCGCCCCTCTTCGCCGTGGACGACGACAGCGTGCAGGTGGTCGCGCCCGATAGCTTCGAGCTGGACGTGCGCACGCTGGAAGCCGCCTACCTTGAGACCCGCGATCTACCCGGCAGCGCCCTCCACGAACAGGCCTACTGCCGCGTCCTGAGAGCCACAAAGCTCTACCGTGGCGACCTGTTGCCCCACTGCTACCAGGATTGGTGCATCTTCGAGCGCGAGCGGCTGCAAAGCATCTACCTCATCCTGCTCGACAAGCTCATGGCCTACTGCGAGGCCCACGGCCTCTACGAAGAGGGGCTGATCTACGGGCAGCAAATCCTGCGCTGTGATTGTGCCCACGAACGCACACACCGGCGCCTGATGCGCCTCTACGCCAGTAGCGGCGACCGCACCGCCGCGCTCCGCCAGTACGAGCAATGCTGCGCCACGCTGGAGAGAGAGCTGAACGTCGCCCCCTCCGCCGAGACGATCCAGCTCTATGAAGCGATCTCTGCGCCAGGTGTGCCGCCCAGCCGCCCCGCGCCTGCCGCCTCCGGCTCCCATGAGGAAGGCGTAGATGCCTACCTGCGCCAGATCGCCCGGCAGCTGGCCGATTGCCAGCAGACGATCCAGGCCTATCTCAGCCGGCAACAGGGCAGTTAAGCCGCCTCTTTTCCCCCACAATCCTTGTTGAGACGCTTCATAGACGGCCAAAAGACGCGGCTTCGACGCCGCCCTGTTACGCTGCCCGCACCTTGATAACGTGGACAGAACGCATGGACTCACGCCTCGCCAATCTGCCCGACGCCGCCCGCCTGACCTTTGTCATCCGCCTCTGGCTGGAAGAAGTAACTGCCGACCGCCGGTCGGTGGTCTGGCGCGGGCAGATACGCCACGCCCTGACCGGCGAAGCGCGTTACTTTCAGGAGATGACTGAGATGAACGCCTTTATCGAGCGCTTCATCCAGGAAATGGCCTCGGAGCTATGAGCAGCTTCGCCATCCTGCAGAACATTTCTCTGGAATTGCGCCGCCAGATATTTGAGGCGCTGCAGGCCACCCCCGACGCCGATTTCCAGGTAACGAACATGACGCGGGACATCGTCTTTGATCCCCCGCCCGACGCCGCGCCGGGCCCGCCGGTCCTTTCCATCTTCCTCTACCACATCGAGCCCGACGCCCACCTGCGCAACCAGCGGACGCTGACCCCCACGCCCGACCAGCTCCGCTACCCGCCGCTCGCCCTCCAGCTCTACTATCTGATCACGCCGCTGGACGAGTCGCAGGAGCGGAACCAGCTATTGCTCGGCCGCATCCTGCAATTCTTCCACGACACGCCCATCCTGACCGCCCTCGACGGCACGCCCCTCGACAACAGCTTCGGCGGCAACAGCCCGGAGCTGCGCGTCAGCCTGGAGACGCTGACCGTGGAAGAGCTGACGCGGGTCTGGAACGCGCTGCAGTCTACCTACCAGCTCTCCGTCGCCTACAAGGTGCGCGTGGTGACTGTCGATTCGCTGCAGCCGGAGAGCGCCGCCCACCGCGTCGCCGAGACGCACACAGTCGTCGGCGCGAAGGAGCGCGGCGGATGACACTCACCGCGCTGTCCGGCGTCGCCAGCCGGCAGGTCTTCCTCGCCGGCTCCATCCACGACGCGCTCAGCGGGCGCGCCCCCTGGACGCAACCCTCCATACTTCTGCGCTTCCAGGCCGCGCCCCAGCGCCCGCTGGCCCTCCGGCTCCGCCACCACCTGCCCACCGGCCTCTACGCCTTCTACGGCGATCCGCGCTCGGCGCTGCCCGTGCTCGCGGCCCCCGACACGCTGGACCTCGAGCTGGTCGTCAGCGCGCCCCGCTACGCGACGGCGACGGTGCCCATCAGCCTGACCGAGGCCGATCTGCAGCTTGTCGAGCCAACGCGCGAGGTCGAAGGGCAGACAGTGGCGCTGGCCCGCCGCCCTGCGCTGCCGCTCCTGCTCGACGTGCTGCTGGCGCCGCTGCCTCTCGTGCTCGTCGGCCGGGTGGTCCGCGCCGACGACCCTTCTGTCGCCGTCGTGGGCGCCTCCATTGCCGTGACCGCGCCGTCTCCCGCCGGCCCGGTCGTCAGCAACCCTCTGGGCGCCTACACGCTGCCCGATCTGCCCGTCGCCGAGGAAATTACGCTGCAGGTCACCGCCGCCGGCTTTTCCACCCTGACCCTGACGCGGCGGCTGGACTACCGCCGGCCTGTAAATGAACAACATTTCCATTTAACAACGTAAGGAGTAAACCCGATGCCTGAGTATCTTGCGCCTGGTGTATATCTGGAAGAGGTGCCCTCCGGCAACCAGCCCATCGAAGGGGTCAGTACGAGCACGGCGGGCATGGTCGGCGTCACCCAGCGCGGTCCGGTGAACGTGCCGACCTTCGTCTCCAGCTTCCCCGATTTTGTCCGCAAATTTGGCAGCTATCTCGACCACCGCGTCTACGGCCGCGACCGCTCGGCGCTGCCCTACGCCGTCGAGGGCTTCTTCGCCAACGGCGGCAGCCGCCTCTTCGTCACGCGCGTGATCGGCCCCAACGCCACCTTCTCCCAGGTCGATCTCTACGGCGCCGACGTGGTCAGCGGCGCCAGCACCGCGCTCTCCAGCCGCGCCGACGCGGGCGCCACCCTGCTGGAAATTGACGACGGCGCCAACATCGACGCCGGCGACCGCCTGCTGCTGCAGGACGGCGTGCGCTCCGAATACGTCACGGCAGAGAGCGCGCCCGTCGCCAGCGGCATGCGTATTTACGGCCGCCTGCACGGCGACCAGGGCGCGGTGGACGTGGCTATCCAGGACGAGACGGAAGGCGAAGACCTGACCGCGCGCATCGCCGGCGACATGAACGCCGGAGACGGGGCGCTGAACCTCAACGACGCCACCGGCCTTGTCGCCGGGGAGATTCTGCGCATCCGTGATACGGACGACCCGGCGCTCGCGGAGTACGTGACGATCAGCGCCGCCGATGCCGCCGATTTTGACGAAGCCGGCCTGCTCTTCGACCATCCTCAGGCCACGACCGAGGTCCACCGCGTGACGCTGGCCGATGCCGCCGGCGAGCCCGGCGGGCGGACCGTCGATACCGGCGCGAGCAGCGGCGCTTCGGTCATTCCCCTGACCAACACGACCAACCTGGCGGCGGATCAAATCGTGCGCGTTGATGCCGAGGTTCACGTCGTGCGCAACGTCGTCTCGCAGCTCTCCATCGCTTCCACGCCGACTACGGCCATCCACGCGGCGGGAACGCCGCTCCTCAAGCAGGTGCCGCTGCTGCAGGTCTTCGGGCGCGATCCCGGCTCCTGGGGCGACGATCTGCGTATCAGCGTGCGCCC
>JAAYYY010000645.1 GCA_012515125.1 Chloroflexota bacterium | reverse complement strand
GTCCTGACTGGTACCTAAGTTGGACTCAGAGCGAAGGTTGTGGGCAGAGTCTTTCAGGCCCTGTGCGAGCTAATGTAGTCGAAGGCCCGCCGGTATTGATCCAGGATGGCGTCCCAGCTGTAGCGCTTTTCGGTGAAGGCGCGGCCCTGGCGCCCCAGCGCTTTCCGGAGGTCTTCGCGCTGGAGAAGCAGATCGAGCGCGGCGGCGAATTCGTCATAGCTGCCGTAGTACAGCCCACCCTGGCTGTCCCGGCATTGCTGCTTGAGCACCTCACAATGGCCATTTACGAGCACGGGGCATTCCATGAGCCACGCCTCGAGAACGACTATGGAAAGACTCTCGTACAGCGAGGGCATCAGGAACACCGAGGCGGCGCGCATCGCATCGAATTTGTCCTGCTCGGAGACGAATCCAAGGGGGATGATCTTCGGATGGCCCGGGATCGGGAAGTGGGGCGTGCCAATGAGCACGAGCGGGGGACTTTCCGGGCGGTCGGCCTGGTATCGCCGGTAGGCGTCGAGCAGCGCCGGCACGTTCTTGGCCTCGTCTATCCGGCCAACATAGAGCAGAAAGTCGCCCTGGATGCCGTATTTCTCGCGAAAGCGGCCGGCCGAGCCACTGGTTGGCGCGGTGATGCCGACCCCGGCGACCGCGTCATGCGTCCGGTAGCCGTTGCGTGTCACCCGGTTAACCAGCCGCATCTCCGTCTTTGTGTTGTACATGATCGCGCGCGGCAGATGAAACAGAGGCCGGACCAGGGGCAGATAGAGATACGGTTCTTCGTGGGCGTTGGGCACGAGAATCGCCTTGTCCGATACGAGAGGCAGCCCATAGTAGGTGTGTGCGTAGACGTAGGTGACGAAGATGAACACGTCGTACAGGGGATAGGCTCTCTCAAGCTCGGCAAACAACTCTGTCGAGAAAGGCCCCTGCTCGGCCATCCAGGCAAGCTGCTGCTGCAGCGGTGCAGACGAGAAAGTAGCCGCCGTGCTGCTGAGTCGCTGAAAACGCGCCCAGTCACGCGCGCGATCGACGGGGAAGCGGCGAACGGTTACCCCATTCAGCACCGTCTCGCCGGCCGGATAGTGATTGGCCCAGGTGCGGTAGTCCAGGGCGCAGGTAGTCAGTACGGTCACGTCGGCCAGTGCGAGCAGGTGTTCAGCCAGCCCAAGGGCCAGCTGTTCGGCGCCCGCGCCGATCTCCTCGCCGTAGCGTTGGACAACGACAGCTACCTTCATGGCGTACCGGCAGTGATACCCTGGGGAGCCGAGAGCTGAGTGTCGCCGGCTATTAGCTCCAGCAGCCGGCGCACGTTCAGCGCCAGCGCCGGGCCGCTATACCGGGCGGCCTGTTTGCCGGCGGCCTCCTGTAACGCCGCATAGGCCCCTTCGTTCTCGAGAAGGGCTGCGATCCTGGATGCCGCGACTTCCGGCTCTGCGCTGTCGAAGACAAGTCCGGCCTCGCCGGCGACCTCGGGCAGGGGTGGGATATTGTTGACGGCGACCGGCGTGCCGAAGTAGAGCGATTCGGCAACGGGAACGCAGAAGCTTTCCCATTTCGAGGCGATCACGACGAGACGGGCGTG
>JAAYYY010000644.1 GCA_012515125.1 Chloroflexota bacterium | reverse complement strand
TGCCCACACGCTCGGCCGGGACCGCCCCACCCTGCGCTGGGTGAACGGGGAGCAGGTGAACGACCTCTATGTGGATGGCATGGGCACGGAGGAGTTCCTGTCGGCAACGGGGCTGCGATTGGGCCTGCACAAGGGCGCGTTCGCGCTCTCCAAGCGCCTCTCGCGGCTGATGCGACCGCACTTTGTTAGTGGCTTCTTTGCGCCCGACGAGGTGCGCATCGCCTACATGGAGCAGGACGAGCGGGAAGCGAAAATCTGGGACGGGGCGGGACTGATAAGCCGCAGTATGTTGGAAAGGATGATGCTTTCTGAGGAGCTAACTCCAGCAAAACGCGAATGTCTACTATGCGAAGTAAAACGCGCCGGCCGGGTGGAGTTCACGGTGATGACGCCGGCCGGGCAGGACAAGGGCCACGCCATCGTCGCTGACGACCTGCGCGACGATGCAGGGAACCCGGTGGAGTTCCTCCTTCCCCGCGACACGAAGCGCGAGGTGCGCCTCGAGAACGGCCAGACCTTTGTCGGGCTGAGCTTTGTCCACGGTCGCAACCAGATGCGCCTAGATATCCAAAGCCTGATTAACCTGCACCCGTTCTTCAAGGAGGAGCAATTGCTCGGCTGGCTGCGCGACGAGGGAGAGCTGTTCGTGCGCTCGATTGAAGAGGGCATGGTCAGCGACGTCATGGCGCGCATCGACGGCGAGGGCCGTATCGCGCGCATGACCCTCGCCGAGCTGCAGAACTGGCCGCTGCGCGAATACCTCGCGAGCGGCGGCCACCCGCTCTGGTTCCGCAGCCATGTCAAAAGCCTGATGAACCAGCACCTCGGGCGACTCAATCACAGTACGCTGGAGAAGATGCGCCTGCCGATTCCCGGCGGGCGCCATTACGTGATGCCGGCGGCGGCCGGGCAGTGGGCCGGGATTCGAGGCCTGGAGGTTGGCAGAGGAGAGATTCGTATCGACCCGCGCTACGGGACGGCCTGGGTCAACGACGAGGACTGGCTGGCGCTCGAAGATTCGCCGACGGAAGCCGGCATTGCTGCTATCCTCGGCGGCGCCGACCACGACGATGCGCTCTGGCTCTATCCGTTCAGCGACCATGACGGCGAGCGCAAGGTGCTGGTCTGGCGCAGCCCGAACCAGGCGGGCGAGTACGTGGTGCTGAGGCCGGCGGCTGGTTCGGCAACTCCGTCCTGGCAAACGGCGGCAGGTGAGGAAGTGGTCTTCCCTGCGGGAGACAGCCGCCGGCTGCCGAAACGCGTTGACCATACTGCAACCAGCTATCTGAACCTGGTTGACCCCGCTACTGCGGGCGGCCTTGGCGAAGGTGAGGCCTATTCGGTCGACGTGATGGACAGGGCCATTGAGCGGGCGCTGGCCAACCGCGGCGCCCTCGGCATGTACTGCAACAGCCTGATGGTCAACAAGTCCGTCTTCGGCCGGCTGCCTGAAAACCCCCCTGCCCCGCTGGAGGCCATCATTGACGGCGCGGTAAAGACGGGAGCCGACCTCTCGGGCGTCGTCGCCTGGAACTACGAGAACTCGCGGCAGATTCTGGAAGCGCGCACGCCGGTACCGGCGCTGCTGCACGGCCGGTTGAGCGTGGACTACACAAACCTAGAGAACAGACCCCCCTCCCCCATCGCCAGCCGCGACCACTGGCTGGACCGGCTGGAGACAGGTGTGCAGGCTCATATCCGGGAGATGGCCGAGCGGCGGGACGAGCTGGAGGCGCGGGCCCGGCCGCCGGAGGCGCTCTTCGCCAGCGTATCGGGCGAGCCGGAGGCAGTAGTCCTGGGAGCCAGGCTCAACCAGACCTACGCCTGGGCGTTGAAGCGAGCGCCGGCCGGCGAGCGGCTGGAGGTTGCGCGGCGGGCGGTGGAAGACTACCTGACCCATTTCCCACCGGGCCGGCGGGAAGTCGTCCTGCGCGGCGCGCTGGTCAGCGC
>JAAYYY010000643.1 GCA_012515125.1 Chloroflexota bacterium | reverse complement strand
CTGGCGCGCGAAGTGACGGACGAGATGCAGCAGCGCAGCAGCATCCACCGTTTCATCCTCGACTTCCCACGCGATTTCCCGCTGGTCGATGCCGATCCCCGCCGGATCAAACAGGTGCTTCGCAACCTGCTCGACAACGCTGTGAAATATTCGCCGGATGGCGGGCTTATCGTCGTGCGGGGGGCCGTCCGGCCGGACGACGTGGTCGTCAGCATCGCCGACCAGGGCGTAGGCATCTCGCCCGAAGACCTGATTCCGCTCTTCGACAAATTCTTCCGCGCCAAGTCGCTTGCCGCCCGGCGCGTGGCCGGCGTCGGCCTGGGCCTGCCCGTGTCGCGGGCCATTGTCGAAGCGCACGGCGGGCGGATCTGGGCCGAAAGCGCGCTCGGCGAGGGCACCACACTCTACTTCTCCCTGCCGCGCGAAGGGCTGAGCACGAGTATGCCGGCTGCGGACCCGAACAATGCGGAGGAGCAGCCATGACCGGCGTCCGGCCAAGGGTGCTGATCGTTGACGACGAGCCGAAGCTCGTGCGGCTGGCGCGTGAGGTTTTGCAGGCCACCGGCTTTGACGTGCTCACCGCCGCCACGGGGCAGGAGGCGATTGAAGCGGTGGCGCTGGAGCAGCCCGACCTCGTCCTGCTGGACATCATGCTGCCGGCGGGCATGGATGGCTACGACGTGGCCGAACGCATCCGCCAGTTCTCCGGCGTGCCCATTATCATGCTGACGGCGAAAGACAGGCAGGTGGATTTATTGCGCGGTTTTGACGTTGGCGCCGACGACTACATCACCAAGCCATTCGAAGCACGCGAGCTGCTGGCGCGCATCCGGGCCGTGCTCAGGCGCGCCCAGCAGTCGCCGGCAACGCCGAGCGAAGCCGAGATTATCTGCGGCGAGCTGCACATCGACCTCGCCCGCTATCACGTGCGCATAGGCGATAGAACGGTCCTGCTGACCAAAACCGAGTTTAACCTCTTGCGCGAGCTGGCGACGCACAAGAATCAGGTCATGGAGCATAGCCGGCTGCTGGCCGCCGTGTGGGGGCCGGCGTATCGCGACGACGTGGATTACCTGCGCGCCTATATCCGTTATCTGCGGCGCAAGCTCGAACCCGAGCCTTCTCGGCCCCGCTACATCATCACCCACACCGGCGTCGGCTACATGCTGGCCTGTCCCGATCCCCCGGACGCCGGGTAATTCCCCTTTCCCCAAATTTCATACCGTTTTCATGCCCCTGGGCTGCTCGTCTATGAGTTTTTCATGGCTTCCATGATATGGTGACCATGTAACGCATTGCCCGCAAAGGAGCCTATTATGGCCTGGATGGTTGCCGGCGGTGATGCCAGCCTATCCGGCGCAACTCCGATACGGCTGCAGGATATCGCCGAGACAATCTATTCTGAGGCTATCTCTCGCCTCCGGTTAACAGCATCGCCTACACAGCCTGAGCTGGACCTGGAGCAACTGCTGCAGGACGACGCAGCCATGCACAAACTGACCGTCGGCCTGGCCGAAGGTATGGCCAACGTCCTGGCTG
>JAAYYY010000085.1 GCA_012515125.1 Chloroflexota bacterium | reverse complement strand
TCGCCGTTGCGGGCGATGTCAAAATGACAGTCGGCGCATTCGGTGGTGACGGTGTCCGCGCCCTGCCGTCGTAGCTGCACGACGCCGGCGTGCGGATCGTGGCAGTCAACACAGTCGAGGACGAGATGCTTGCTGCTGGATAGGTCGCCATACTCAGTCTGGTGCTGGATAAAGCCATCACGCACGTCCAGATCGCCATCGTGCGGCTGGCGAACGTGGCAGCCGGTGCAGGCGCGGGCGTCGCGATTCACGCGCATCGGCCAGGCGAACGGCTCGTTGACGTGCAGGCTGCCCGGGCCGTGGCAGGCCTCGCACTGCACGCCGGGCAGCGCAAAGCGGCCGACCATACCGGGGAGATCGTCCTGATTGCCGCGCGGGCTGTAGCCGGTCGTGTGGCAGGCGCCGCAGTCATAGGGCAGCTCTTCGCCGGGATGGTAGGCAACCCACTCGCCCGTCTGCCGAATGCGGTTGTTGGTCAGCGTATACTGGGTGGCGCTCTCCTCGTCGCCGGTCATAATGAAGCCCTGGTTATCGACGAAGAGCGCTTTCCAGTTGTATCCGCCGATCACGTAACGGACGTCCTCCCACGTCGTTCCCTCCGGCGGTGCGGGAACCTCCGTAAAGGGATAGTCAGGCGCGGCACCTTCCACCGGTTGCATGATGTGCGGATGCCCGCTGAGGGCGAAGGTCTCGCTGATGCTCTCGTGGCATTGGGCGCAGGCTTCGCTACCGATATAGGAGGCGGATTCAAAATCGGCGCCCGGCTCGCCGGGAGGTCCGGGAATGCCCGCCGGGCCGGGCTCGCCGGTTGGTCCGGGCGGCCCCTGCGGGCCAGCCGGACCGGTTGGGCCCTGGAGCGCGCCAACGTCCTGGCAGGCAGCGGCGAATAGTAGCAATAGTACCAGGAGTATCTGGTAGGCTCGCGGCATGGGTCTCCTCCTCACACGATTGCCGGTCGCTGGGCCACACTCTGCACGGTCGATGAACAGGCTTCTGGGCACTCAGGAAACGGTAGCTGTGGGGATCGCTAATGGATCCCGGTCGCATATGGCGGCTATTCTAGTGGATAAATCCGACCCTGTCATCATCTAGTCGACCTTATGCTGGAGCCGTCCGGCACTGACGGGCCGGTTACCCTGAAAGTGTAATCACTCCTAGCGCCGGACGCCATAGGACAAGCCTCACGTTTTGACGGCGACGGATGTCACGTGGCCCAGCCGCGAGGTAAGCCGGTCTGTTGGGGTCTCGTTGCCGGGCTCTGGCCGATTGTGCTAAAATGAACAGGAAAGGAAGCCCACGCTGCAAGCAGGAGGAACAGGATTGAAGAGCTTTGAGACACGGACGACCTGGCTCATTGTCATTGGCCTGCTGATTTTTGCCGCCGTTGCGAGCGCCCTCTGGCCGGCGATTGCCGGTTCATTGGACCTGCGCCCGGGCGGCGGCGGGCCAGGCGCCGGCAGACAGATCGAGACGACGCTGGAGGGTATCCCGCTGCCCGATGCGCTGGCCGGCCTGCCCGGTGTGGGCGCAGTGACCGACGACGAGGGCCGCATCAGCCCCTGGCTCGTCCTGGCCGCCATCAGCGCGCTGGTTGTTGGCCTGATTGTTGGCGGCGGTCTGGTCATGGGCGTGCTGCTCCGGCTAATCGACCGGCTCGCCCGGAACGTCAAGGCTGACCCAACGTTCAATGAACAGGCGGCGGCGCTGGCGCAGCGCGAGAAGGAACGGCTGCAGCAACTGACGCAGAGCCAGCCGCCCGATCCGGTTCCCGATCACAGCCGGTCACGCTGGTCGGTGGTGGCTACCACGCTTGTTATCGTCTTCCTCGTCTTTCTGACCGGGTTGGCCGTGGCCGATACCATTTATGCAGGTGTGGACACAGGGTTGAGCAACCCGGTGCTGACCGTCGCCGCCGTCGCCGCCCTGGTCGCTTTGCTCATCGTGGTCGCCGTAGTCTGGCGGCGCGGGCGTACCGTCGAGAGTAACGAGAACGCAGCGGTCTCCTGGGGGATGATCTGGGTCATCGTCAGCGGCCTTATCTTTCTGGGCATTGGCATTGGACTGACGCTGGCCATGCGCACCGTCGAGGTGCCTTGAGCGCAGCCGGGCTGCCGGCACGACCGAAGGAGATACACGGATGCCTGGGCGGGAAGTGCGCCGGGGCATCCGTGTTTTGTTCAGCAGCTGTTCCAGCGGACAGACGTTTGCCGGACAGCTGTTTTAACGAATGGTAGGAGACAGCAATGGATGCTTTCACCCTGCAGGAACAGCTAGACGACGTGCGTGTTCGCCTGCTGGAGGCGCTGGCGCCCCTGCCCGACGAGGCGCTGCTGCAAGAGAAGACGATCGGCGAGTGGAGCGTGGCCGACGTGCTCAGCCACCTGGTCAACTGGGAGGCCGAGCTGGTTACAGCGCTGCACAAGCTGGACCAGGGTAAAAGCCCGGCGGCGCTGCTGCGCGCGATGGAAGATCGCGATGCCTTTAATGCCCTGCACTACGAGGAGATGAAGGGGCGCGACCTGGACCGCATCTTCGACGACCTGCAGGGCGTGCGCAGCAAGCTGGAGGGCTGGATCGAGGATTTCGCCGAGCGCGGGCTGGAAGACCCGAAGCGCTACCCGGCGCTGAAAGGGATGCCGCTGTGGCGGTTGATTGCCGAGAACAGCTTCATGCACGAGGCCGAGCATATTAAGGCGCTGGAGGAGTTCTCGGAACGCTGGGCGCTGGCCCACGACGACACGGACACGATCGGCATTGACGAGATCGAGGTACATGATAATGGCGACCCCCGTTAGCTCCCTACCGGAAGCGGTCGAGGCGGCGCGCACGGGCGCTATAGTCGTGGACCGCAGCGCGCTCGGCATGCTCAAGTTCACCGGCGAGACGCGGCTGGACCTTATCCACCGCATGTCCACGCAGGCCGTCAAAGATCTGGCATCTGGCGAAGGCGCCGCTACCGTGCTCACCAGCGATATCGGCCGGATCATCGACCGGCTGCTGCTTTATGCCAGCAGCGGCGCCGTCTACGCCCTGACCGGCGAGGGCAACGCCGGCAACGTGGCTCGCTATCTGATGGGCTACGTCTTTTTCCAGGACGATTTCCACGTGGAGGACCTGAGCGCGGAGACCTTCATCTTTGCCGTCTATGGGGCGCAGGCTGCCGGACGGCTGCGCCCGCTCTTTGGCGAGGCGGTCGAGCTGCCGGTGCACCACTGGCGAGAGCTGAAGCTGGTTGACCGGACGGTCTATCTACACCGCACCGACCCGGTGGCGGGCGCAGGATATTTCGTGATGGGCGACACGGAGGACAGGGAGGCCGTGTGGGCGCGGCTCGTCGAGACGGGGATCGCGCCTGCGTCTGAAGAAGCGTTTGAATACCTGCGCATTGCCGAGGGCCTGCCCCGCTTCGGCCGGGAGATAACGCCCGATTACATTCCCCTGGAGACCGGGTTGTGGGCGGACGTCTCCTTCACCAAGGGCTGCTATACGGGCCAGGAAGTGATCGCCCGCATGGAGAGCCGGGGGCGGCTGGCCCGGAAGCTGGTACGCCTGCGCGCGGCGGACGCGGTGGAGCCGGGCACGCCGATTGAGCTGGAGGGACGCGCGGCAGGGACAATCAC
>JAAYYY010000084.1 GCA_012515125.1 Chloroflexota bacterium | reverse complement strand
GCAGGCCATCTGTGTAGGCGACGACCAGCGGACCTGCCACGGTAGGAATCTCTGTGATGTTCGGCTTGGTGTTGCGGCGGGTGCCGATGGATTCCGAAGGCTCGTCCAGGCAGAAAAGGCCATGCTGATCAGTGTGCACGATCACTGGCGCATCGTTGTTGCGCGAGATGACCACGGTTCGGGTTACCGCATCGACACTGACGATATTCAAGGTCGCCGTCACTTTGCCGGCCCGGTAGGTGTAAAGATAGTCGTGCGCAGCGCGGGCAGCGGCCCCATCGCGCACACCTTCTGAGAGCAGCTGGATCGCTTTGCGCGCCACCAGATTGCTGATCGACTTTGCCGCCTTGCCGCTGCGCTGCCCATCGACCATGACGAGCGACAGCCCGCCATGCGGCCGTTCGATCATCTCGACCGTGTCGCCGCTCTCGCCGGCAGCCCATTTGCTGATTTTGGCAACGGCAAAGCGGACATCCATCAGAGTACAACCTCACTCGGCGTAATCACACGTCATCACATGAACCACCTGACCGGCGGCGCGGGCCACTTCTCGACCCAGGGCAAGCAGCTCTCGCCTTACGTCCTCGTCGAGAAGCTTGCCCGCCTCGTCGAAGACGCGCCGCGCGCGGAATCGGCAAAACAAGCGGCACCGCCCAGCCGCGCAGGGCTCGCACGCAGAATTCCATTGTGTTGACTGCCTGCAGTCCCTGCGTGCCGCCCGCCACGCTGATCAGCCCGATCACCTTGTGCGTCAGATAGGCCGGTTCGCGCCGGCCCAGCGGGTTCAGCCAGTCCAGCGCATTCTTGAAGGCGCCGCTGACCGTCCCGTGGTAGAGCGGGCTGCTCCAGATCAGACCATCGGCTTCGTAGATGGTGTCGTTGAACCGCCGCACAGCTTCCGGCAGATCAGGCACATACATGGGCAGGTCAAGCTCGCGGATGTCTAGAAGCTCGGTTGGCGCCCCGTTCGATGCCGCCCCTTCCAGGGCGATACGCAAGGCTGCCAGGCTACTCGATTTCTCCGCCAGCGAACCGCCCAGGCCGACTATCTTTAGTTCTGCCACGGGTCCTCCCTTTGCTGTTGCAGGCGCCAGTCCAGCGCCGTGTGCCTCTCGGAGACGCGATTATTGTGGACGGCGATGCCCAGCGCGCGCCGCGTGCCCAACAGAACGACCAGACGTTTGGCCCGGGTAACGGCGGTGTAGAGCAGGTTGCGCTGGAGCATCATGTAATGCTGTGTTATCACCGGCATGACCACGCAGGGATATTCAGCTCCCTGGCTCTTATGCACGCTGATCGCATAGGCCAGCTCCAGCTCGTCGCTCTCCAGAAAGTCGTAGACGACCGGCATGCCGTCGATGCTGACCGTCATCGTCTGGGCGACGAGGTCCATGAAGGTGATGCGGCCAATGTCACCATTGTAAACGTTTTTGTCGTAATTGTTTACCGTCTGCATCACCTTGTCGCCGGTGCGGAAGATGCGGCCGCCCAGCCGTCGCTCTGCTTTGCGCGCTCCGGGCGGGTTCAATGCCGCCTGAAGCAGGTCGTTGAGGTTGTTCACGCCGGTGGCGCCCCGATACATCGGGCTGAGCACCTGCACGTCGTCCAGTGGATCCAGCCCAAACTTGTGGGGGATACGGTTCTTGACCACGTCCACCAGCAGCGCAGCCAGCTCCTCCGGCTCCTGTTTGACAAAGAGAAAGAAGTCGCTCGCGTCCGGCGGCGTCAACGGCATCTGTCCCTGGTTGATGCGGTGGGCGTTCTGCACGATCAGGCTGTTCGCCGCCTGCCGAAAGATGGTCTGCAGGCGGACGACGGCCGTCACGCCGCTGTCGATCAGGTCGCGCAGCACGTCGCCGGCCCCGACGGAAGGAAGCTGGTCCACGTCGCCCACCAGCAGCAGGTGGCTATCGGGCCCAATTGCCTTGAGCAACGTGTTGGCCAGCACCAGGTCGAGCATTGACGCTTCGTCGATCACCACCAGGTCGGCATCAATCGGGTTCTGTTCGTTGCGGGCAAAACCATCGGCGGGCTTGAACTCCAGCAGGCGATGGACTGTCTTCGCCTCGCGCCCGCTAGCCTCGGCCAGCCGTTTGGCTGCCCGGCCGGTTGGGGCAGCCAGCACGTAATTGTGCCCGCCCTCGTCGAGCAGGTCCAGCAGGGCGCGCAGGGTCGTCGTCTTCCCCGTGCCCGGCCCGCCGGTGAGGATCGTCACCTTGTTAAGCACGGCCGTCTGGATGGCCTCCACCTGGTGCGGGGCCAGGCGGATGCCCTGTTCAGCCCGGGGCCGCCACCCCTCGCTCCGCAGGCGTCTCTGCAGGGCGTGCAGGCGGCTTGTGGGATGCTCGACCATGCGCTGCACCCGGTTGGTGACGCCGACCTCCGAAAAGTAGAATGGCGTCAGGTAGACCGCGCGCTCTTCCTGCACAACGGCCGGCTCGGGCGACGACGTTTCCCTGCCGATTTCATACTGCAGCGGCTCGCGACGGATCGTATCGCGCTTGATGAACGCCTCGCTCTCCAGCGTCTCCAGCCGGGCCGCGATTTTTTCGGCGGGCACCTGCAGGATCTCCGCCGCCTCGGGCTCCAGCTTCTCCTGCGGCACGTAGACGTGCCCCTCCTCGGCCATGCGGTTCAGCGTGTAGGCGATGCCGGCCTCGATCCGCCCCGGATCGTCATGGGCCAGCCCGAGCGCTCGCGCGATCTTGTCGGCGGTCTTGAAGCCGATGCCGTAGACGTCCTGCACGAGGCGGTAAGGCTCGTTGCGCACGACCGTCAGGGCATTGTCGCCATATTTCTTGTAGATTTTGATCGCCAGCGACGTGGAAACGCCGTGCGATTGGAGGAAGATCATGACATCTTTGATCGCTTTCTGCTCCTGCCACGCCTTCTGGATGCCACTGATGCGCTTCGGCCCAATGCCGATGACGTTGCGCAGCCGCTCCGGGTCGTTGTCGATAATGTCCAGCGTCGCCTCGCCGAACTGGTGCACGATGCGCTCGGCCATCTTCTTGCCGATGCCGCGGATCATGCCCGAGCCGAGATAGCGCTTGATGCCCTCTATCGTGGCGGGCAGGGCCTGCTCGCATTGCTCGGCCTGGAACTGCCGCCCGTATTCGCTGTGGCTCGTCCACCGCCCGCGCAGGCGCAGCCATTCGCCGGGGTTCACTTCGGGCAGATTGCCGACGACGGTGATCAGACCATCGCGCCCCGCCGCATATCGAAAACGCAGCATATCCGGCGAGTCCGGCTTCAGGCGAATCACCGAATAGCCGTTTTCGGCGTTATAATAGGTCACACGCTCTACCGAGCCGCTGATCTGGCTATCGTGGTCCTGGATCATGGCTTTATTTTACCTTAGAGCGTCGCGGCGGTCCTGAACTCTCAGTTGCGACCTGCCCCCAAACGTGCTAGACTATATTTCTGGCCCGCTGGCGTGCGGGCTCTATTTTTGTCCTGCGAATCCTGACATTTCTGTGCGGAGGTTCTCCTCATGTCTGATTTATTGCTGAAGGCGTTCGACACGCCGGCCAACGAAAATATTCCCGACCTGCGTGTCGGCGATGACGTGACCGTTCACCTGCGGATCGTCGAAGGCAGCCGCGAGCGTATCCAGTTCGTGCGCGGCACCATCATCCGCATGACGGGCGGCGGCAACAACCGCAGCTTCACCGTGCGGCGTATCGCCTCCAACGGCATCGGCGTCGAGCGTAGCTTCCTCTTCAATTCGCCGCTCATCGAGAAGATTGAGGTCCATCGCCACGCGCACGTGCGCCGGGCGAAACTCTACTTTTTGCGGGAGCGGACCGGCAAGGCTGCCCGTCTGCGCGAGAAGCGCTACTAATCACAGCCGCCTTGCCTGGCTGTTCGGTGTTTGTGCTCTCCCGCATAGACTATGAGCCCACGCCCGCTGATTGGCTGCGCGACCTATCAAAAGAGGATCCAGCAGAGAGAGCCGATTGAGATAATTGGGCTGATGCCCACTTATATCCAGGCCGTGCGGGCGGCCGGTGGGCTGCCTGTGCTCATTCCCCTCGGGCTGGACGAGCAAGAGCTGGGAGCGCTGCTACAACGAGTAGACGGCGTTCTTCTGCCGGGCGGGGGAGACGTTGCCCCGGCAGCCTACGGGGGCGACGAGCAGGCGACGACGATCCGTGACGTCGATACGCGGCGGGACGAGGCGGAGTTCGCGCTTGTTCGCCACGCGGTGGACGGGGAGAAACCGCTACTGGCTATCTGCCGCGGCCTGCAGCTCTTTAACGTCGCCCTCGGCGGCTCGCTGTGGGAAGATGTGGCCGAGAGTATGCCCGGCGCCATCCCCCACGACTTTTTCGGGCAGTACCAGCGTGATTATCTGGCCCATCCGGTAACGATAGCCGGAGATTCCCGGTTGGCCGAGGCGCTGCAGAGCAATGGCACAATCGGCGTGAACAGCCTGCATCACCAGGGCATCCGCAGGCTCGCTCCTGGCCTCGTCCCCGTGGCCTGGGCTCCCGACGGTCTCGTGGAGGCCGTCGAATATCCGGATCACCCCTTCGCGCTTGGCGTGCAGTGGCACCCGGAAAACCTGCTGCAGGTCGAGCCCCAGATGCGGCTGCTCTTCCGCGCCTTTGTCCAGGCGGCGGGCGGCTGAGCTTGTCGTGCAGGCGCGTCCCGACGACCCCATTGCCGTCTTTGATTCCGGTGTCGGGGGGCTGTCGGTGCTGCGCCACATCGCCGCACGGCTGCCCCAGACCAACCTGATTTACCTCGCCGATCAGGGGCACGTTCCCTACGGTCCACGTCCGGCTGAAGAGGTGCGCGCTTTCAGCGAAGGCATCACCCGCTTCCTCCTGGCGCGACGCGCCCGCCTGATCGTCGTCGCCTGCAACACGGCGACTGCGGCAGCCCTTACCTCCCTGCGCGGCACCTTTCCCGACCTGCCCTTTGTGGGCATGGAGCCGGCCGTCAAACCGGGCGCGCGCCAGACACGCTCGGGGCGCGTCGGCGTGCTGGCGACGGCCGGAACGTTCGAGAGCCAGCGTTATGCCGACCTGATGGCCCGGTTTGCCAGCAACGTCACCCTCTACGAGAACCCCTGCCAGGGCCTTGTGCCGCTCATCGAGCAAGGCCGGCTCGACGGTGCAGAGACGGAGCAGCTCCTGCAGGGCTGTCTGGTGCCTATGCTCTCGGCCGGTGTGGATACCATTGTCCTGGGCTGCACCCACTATCCGTTTGTGCTGCCGCTCATCGCGCGCCTTGCCGGCCCCGGCGTTTCCCTGATCGACCCGGCCCCTGCCGTGGCGCGCCAGGCGCAGCGCCTTCTCGTGGAGCACGAGGTTGCGGCCGATGGAAACGGCCCGCGCACACTGCTCGCCTACACGACCGGCGACCCTGCCGCCTTTGCCTCGCTTGCCGCCCGGCTACTCGGACAGCCGGTGGCTGTACGTGGCCTGCGCTGGCGTGACGGGGCGCTGGAGCCGCTTTCTGCACCTGCCAGAGCTACCACCGGCCCTGACCATACAGTATAATCGGCGGCAGGAGAGATAATACATTGAGGCGACGCAACAACGAGCGTTGGCGGGCCATTGGCGCCCGGCTGGGACGCGAGCTGACGATCTGGCTGACGACGGTGCGCCCGGACGGCCGGCCCCATCTGGCGCCTGTCTGGTTTGTCTGGCTCGACGACAAGCTCTACTTCGCCACGGGCACGGAGACTGTTAAGTTCGCCAATCTCCACGGCAATCAGAACGTCGCCCTGGCGCTGCCCGACACCGGCAGCGTGGTCATCATCGAAGGCGAAGCGCATGGTGTGGGACGCGCGCGCACGGAGGAAATGGCCGAATATTTCTACAATAAGTACGAGTGGGATTTTCGCTACGACGAAAGCATGGACTGGAAACTCGTGGAAGTCACGCCACATCGTATCCTGGCCTGGGGTGATGGCTACGACGAGGAAGGTCTGCGGGTTCTCTAATCATCCAAGCCGATTCTCTTACAGGAATCCTACCTCTTCTTCCTATAATTTGATACTGATAGATAGTAGAAATGATATGGGAAGAGTTCCACCAGCCGACAAAAAAGGTCTGTTGTGGGAGTAATCCTGCCTTCTTTTACATTGCTGCGGCTGCCGGCAAAGGCGAGCCGTGGTAACGAGGAAGAGACATGAGATTTGATAGATTTACCGAGCGGGCCCAGGACGTGGCGGCACGAGCGTACGAAATCGTGCAGCGGTACGGCCATACTCAGGTCGATACCGAGCATATGTTCCTGGCCCTGCTAGAACAAAGAGACGGCGTCGTATCCCAGATTCTGGAACATCTGAATGTAGACGTGCCGCAGCTTGAGGGGCGTCTGGACGAAGAGCTGCGCAGCAGCCCGAAAGCCTCCGTCTATGGCGGGGGCGTCGGCCAGATCTTCTATACGCCGCGCATCCGTACCATTCTGGACCTGTCCGAAGGGGAAGCGAACCGTCTCAAAGACGAGTTTATTTCGACGGAACATATCTTTCTCGCCATTCTGAGCGAGCGTAATACGCCGGCGGCGCGCATCCTGCAGGAGTTCGGCATTACGCGGGAACGCGTGATGGAAGGCATCCAGTATCTGCGCGGCGGCAAGCGTGTTACCGACCGCCAGGCGGAGAGCCGCTATCGCACGCTGGAGAAGTACAGCCGCGATCTGACGCAGCTCGCGCGCGAAGGCAAGCTGGACCCGGTGATTGGGCGCGACAACGAGATCCTGCGCCTGATCCAGATTCTCAGCCGGCGCACGAAGAACAACCCAGTGCTCATCGGCGAGGCAGGCGTCGGCAAGACCGCCATCGTCGAGGGCCTGGCGCAGAAAATCATCGCAAGCGACGTGCCCGAGAACTTGCTGAACCGGCGTGTCATTTCGCTGGATCTTGGGGCGATGATCGCCGGCAGCCGCTTCCGCGGCGAGTTCGAGGAACGGCTGAAGACGGTCATCGAAGAGATCCAGAGCGCCCAGGGTGAGATCATCCTCTTCATCGACGAGCTGCACACGGTCGTCGGGGCAGGGGCTGCTCAGGGCGCCATGGATGCCAGCAACATGCTCAAGCCGGCCCTCGCTCGGGGCGAGCTGCAGACTGTCGGCGCCACCACGCTAGACGAGTATCGGGAGTACATCGAACGCGACAGCGCTCTGGAGCGCCGCTTCGCGCCCGTCTTCGTGGACGAGCCAACCGTTGAACAGACGATTGAGATGCTGAAGGGTCTGCGCGAGCGCTACGAGAAGCACCACCAGGTGCAGTATTCGGATGCGGCTCTGGAGGCTGCTGCACGGCTCTCCGCGCGCTATGTGACCGACCGTCAGCTCCCGGACAAAGCCATTGACCTGATGGACGAGGCGGCGGCCAAGCTGCGCGTGGCGCTGCATACGCTACCCCCCGATCTGAAAGAGGCCAAGATCCGCCTGGACCAGATCGCCGCAGAGGAAGAGGAAGCGCATACGGTACGTGACTACGAGCGTGCGGCGAATATGCGCGCCGAGCGCCTGCGTCTGGAAGCGGAGTTCGAAGCAGCCCGCGAGCGCTGGCAGGCCGAGCAGAAGCTGGACGAGATCGTTGACGAAGATGACATCGCCGAGGTCGTCGCTTCCTGGACCGGTATCCCCGTCACGCAGATGATGGAGACGGAAGCCGCGAAGCTGCTGGACATGGAAAAACGGCTCAGCGAGTACATCATCGGCCAGGAAAAGGCGATCAATGCGCTGGCCGATGCGATTCGCCGCAGCCGCTCTGGCCTCAGCGATCCGCGTCGCCCGATTGGCTCCTTCATCTTCCTGGGCAGCAGCGGCGTTGGCAAGACCGAGCTGGCCCGCGCTCTGGCGCAGTTCCTCTTCGACGACGAGGATGCACTGGTCCGAATCGACATGAGCGAGTACCGTGAACAGCACACGGTGAGCCGCCTCTTCGGCGCGCCGCCGGGCTACGTTGGCTACGACCAGGGCGGGCAGCTTACCGAACAGGTGCGCCGCCGCCCCTACAGCCTCGTGCTCTTCGACGAGATCGAAAAGGCGCATCCAGATGTCTGGAATGCGTTGCTGCAGGTGCTGGACGACGGGCGACTGACCGATGGTCAGGGCCGCACGGTCAACTTCCGCAATACCGTGATCGTCATGACCAGCAACGTTGGCACGAGCTTCGTCAATCGGTCGGCCGGCCTGGGCTTTGCCGGGCTGCGCGATCCAGAGGAAGAAGAGAGCCGCAAGCGCATCGAGGAAGAGCTGAAGCGCACCTTCCGGCCGGAGTTCATCAACCGTATTGACGAGATCATTATTTTCGAGCCGCTGACGCGCGAGGACGTTGTTGCCATCGTCGATCTGCAGATGGCCGAAGTCGCCGCACGACTCTCCGAGCATGGGCTGCGCATCCAGCTGACGCAGGCCGCCAAAGAGTGGCTGGCCAACGAAGGCTACGACGAAGACTTTGGCGCCCGGCCGCTGAAGCGCGCGCTACAGCGTTACGTGGAGAGCCCGCTCTCGGTCCGCCTGCTCAAGGGCGAGTTCGGGAAGGACGACCACATCCTCATCGACGTGGACGGCAATGAACTCACGTTCAGCCGGCTCGAGCCGGCTGAACCAATGCCGGTAGACGAGGAACTGAGCGTCTAGCCGCCGGCGAGCAACCCAATAAACGATTGATCGCGAAGCCCGTCCCCGGCTCTACGGGGGCGGGCTTTTTGCATCGACCAGCGCCTGCTGCATCACCATAACATCTGGCCTGATCCCCGTCCACATCTCAAAAGCCAGCGCCCCCTGCTGCACGAGCATTCCCAGCCCATTGCCGGCGGCGCAGCCCGCCGCACGCGCCTGGCGGAGCAAAACCGTTTCGGGCGGACTGTAGACCATATCGTAGATGAAACTGCCGGCCGGAAAGGGCAGCCCGGCCGGCCAGGGCGATGCATCCTCGTGCGGCGGCATGCCCAGCGGCGTCGCGTTGACGAT
>JAAYYY010000642.1 GCA_012515125.1 Chloroflexota bacterium | reverse complement strand
TGACGTTTCTGCCCAATCTTCACATAATCGCTGCCTCAGTGAGGCAGGATAACGTCATGAACGACTATGGCGACGAGCAGATCCGGGCGCAGCTACGGCGGGCTGCCGAGCAGCTCTATGAAGATCCTCGCCTGCGTGACGCGCTGGACGACGAGCAGGCCCAGCAGCTTCTGGGCTGGGGGATGCAGCAGTTGCAGCGCGCCGCCCGGCGGGTCGTTGCGCTGCCCGCCGCCGAGGCCGCGCCCAGGCTGGAAGAGCAGGCTGCTTCGCTGCGCGAGGTCATTGCGCGCGTCAACGACTATGTGCAGGGTTACGGCCGGTGGAGCGAGGCCGAGCGGCGGCAGCAGATTGCCGGGCTTGTGGAGTGGCTCTGCCGGGGGCGCGCCGCCGACCTGCAAATTGGCGATGTCGTGCATCTGGAAACCATCGCCGCTGCCGGCGACACTCTGACACCACAGGAGCTATTCTCATCTCTGCTTACCATCATCACCAACCGAGAAGAAGAAGAGTGAAGCCGCTGGCGGCTCTGTTCCTGCTGGCCGTGCTCGCGCTCGGCCTATCTGGCTGCGACGTCGATCTGGTCGAAATTGAGCTGCCGGGCGAGGAGCGCGAGACGGGCCGGCTGCGCACGCGGGAGCCGCGCGACATCTTCAGCGACGACGAATGGTTCGAGATCTTCTTCACCAACCCCAGCTGCCCGCCTGAAGAGGAGCGCGTCGGCGGCATCGACGAGATTATCGCCGCCGATCTGCTCCAGGCGCAGACCAGTGTGGACATCGCCGCCTTTGACCTGGACGCCCTGCCTATCGTCGAGGCGCTGATCGCGCTCGAGAGCCGTGGCATTCCGGTGCGCGTGGTCACCGACGACGGCGGCACGGACGCTTCCACCACCAACCGGCTGCGGCGTAACGGCATCTCCGTCGTCGAAGACCGGCGCAGCGCCTTTATGCACAACAAGTTCATCGTCATCGACGAGCGCATTGTCTGGACCGGCTCGCTCAACTACACAAGCAACGGCGCCTACTGCAATAACAACAACGCCGTGCGCTTTGACGTGCCCGAGCTGGCTGCCAATTACCGCACCGAGATGGACGAGATGTACGAGCAGCGCCAGTTTGGGCCAGGATCGCCGGAAAACACGCCCTACCCGCAGCTCTTTGTCAACGGCGTGCTGGTCGAGACCTACTTCGCCCCTGAGGAGCGTATCGCGCCGGTTATCGCCTCCGCCATTGCCACGGCCCGGGAGGAGATACTCTTTCTCGCCTTCAGCTTCACCGAGGAGCAGATCGGCGAAGCGCTTCTGGCGCGCGCTCAGGAGGGAATAGCCGTGCGCGGCGTCTTCGAGGCCACCGGCGCCGACAGCCCATTCAGCTATTACGAGCGGTTGCTGCTGGCCCGCCTGCCCAATCTGGAAGTCCGCAAGGATGGCAACCGGCGCATCATGCACCACAAGGTCCTGATCGTGGACCGGGAGCTGGTCATCTTCGGCAGCTTCAACTTC
>JAAYYY010000641.1 GCA_012515125.1 Chloroflexota bacterium | reverse complement strand
GCGATCCCTTTCGGGCTCCTGGCTGCATGGGGGACGATCCGCTTGATTGGGGCAAAGTCTGCCTGCACCCTGCTTTTACGTCGGGCTTTGGCATGGAGCTTGTTGTTCGCCGATTCGTTCAGGATTGGTTACTTCCACGTTATCGCTTTAGTGCGGCATTCAGACTGGCGTATCTGAAACTTAATGCGGATCCCGCTCAACTTCCACCTAAACCACCCCGCGCCTTAAGCGCCGTGTTCCGTCTTCTCAGACTCAACACCGATTCCAGCACGCGGCAATCGCCAGCACGGGCCCTCGGTACGGCAACTCTCCTGTTTGTTGCGCTGACCTGTATACTTTTTCTGAGCGAGTTCGAATGGCCATTGTCTCGGTCTCCCGCGATTGAGGCCGGCATACTACTACTTCCCCTGGCTTACTTTCTATTAGTGGTATTGCGGCGTTTTCTCGAACCATCCTTATTACCCGCACTTGCGCTTCCTCGCGTGCTTGGCGGCATGACGCTCGGTTACGCTGCCCTCGTGATCGAGGGGACCGAAGTGGCCACTGCGCTGTGGAACAATCCTTTACTTCTCGTTCTGAAGTGAACCCCAAAGTTTGGACAGAGGTCTTAGTCGGACTATGATGGACAAACGGAGGGTTCACAATGGTCAAGAGACGGACGTACAGCGCGGCGTTCAAGGCGCGGGTGGTGATGGAAATGATCAGTGGCGCCAAGAGCCAGGCGGAGATAGCTCGCGAGCACCGCATCAAGCCGGACCTGCTGGCGCGCTGGAAGCGGCAGTTTTTGGAGAACGCCAGCAGCCTCTTCGAGAAGGAGCGCCCCAACCACGAGGTCGAGGTGCGCATTGCCGAGTTGGAGCAGGCGCTGGGACGCAAGACGCTGGAGCTGGAAGTGGCAAAAAAAGCCTCGAACATCTTCAACCGGCTCAACGGCGGCACATAGCCCACGAGCTGGTCGAAACGTATCCGGTGACCCTGGTCTGTCAGGTGCTGGCCGTGCCGCGTAGCAGCTACTACTACCAGCCGGCTGAGCGCGACGAGGAAGCGCTCAAGCAGGCGATTCGCGATCTGGCGGCGCAGTGGCCGACCTACGGCTACCGGCGCATCACCGCCGAGCTGCAGCGCGCCGCCTGGCTGGTCAACCACAAGCTGGTGCGGCGGCTGATGGACGAGCTGGAACTGCTGGTCCAGCCGCAGCCGAAAAAGCGCGGGACCACGGACAGCAGACACGGCTGGCCGCGCTTTCCCAACCTGGTGCTGGAGCTGGCGGTCACCTACCCCGACCAGGTCTGGGTCGGCGATATTACCTACATCGCTCTGCGGCGTGATTTCGTCTACCTGGCTATCCTCATGGACGTCTTCACCCGGGCCATTCGTGGCTGGCATCTGGCCCGTAGCCTCGACCAGACGCTGACTATCACGGCGCTGGACCGTGCGCTTGCCTGCGGGCGTCCAGCCATTCACCACTCCGACCAGGGCGTGCAATATGCCGCCGGCGACTATGTGCAGCGCCTGGAGAACGTGGGCAGCGCCATCAGCATGGCTGACATCGGCGCCGCCTGGCAGAACGGCTACGCCGAGCGGCTCATTCGCACCATCAAAGAAGAGGAGGTTTACCTGGCCGAATACAACGATTATCATGATGCCTATCAGCAGATCGGACGTTTCCTGGACGATGTGTACATGCACAAGCGCATCCACTCCTCGCTGGGCTATCTGACCCCGGTTGAGTTTGAAGCGCAGTGGCGGGCCGGCCAACAGCCGCCCGCGCTTATCCCCTTAAAGTAATTGTTTTTGTGTCCAGCTTTTGGGGTTCAGTACATT
>JAAYYY010000640.1 GCA_012515125.1 Chloroflexota bacterium | reverse complement strand
CAACCGGGCGGCGCTTCGTCCGCAAAGCAGCCTGACGAGATGCAGACGCTCTCTTTGAGGCCCGTCTTCCGATGGGCCTCTTCTTTTGGCCTGCCCTGAGCACGCAGGGGCCGTTAGCTTCATGCGCCGTAACCGGCACGTGCTATACTTACGGCTGGGGAAGCCTAAAACTGGTAAGCCAGGCGCCGCCACAGGGCGCATCGAGAGCCGCCACCGAAAAAGGAGTTACCACACATGATTGGAACGAGAAAAATAAGGGCGGGCGCACCGGAATCGGCGCACGACTTCCTGCGTTATGTCCACCAGCCGCTGGATGCCATTTTCCACCCGGAGAGCGTCGCCGTGGTCGGCGCGACAGAGAGCGAAGGCAGCGTGGGCCGCACCATTATGCAAAATCTGCTGGCGACGCCATTTGGCGGGATCGTCTATCCCGTCAACCCCAAACGGGCCAGCGTGCTCGGCGTTAAGGCCTATCCCAGCCTGAGCGACCTGCCGCAGGTCGTAGACCTGGTCGTCGTGGTGACGCCCGCGCGCACCGTGCCGGGGATCATCGAGGAAGCCGTGGGTCTGGGGATTCCCGGCGCGATCATCATCTCCGCCGGCTTTAAGGAGATCGGGCCGGAAGGGGTAGCGCTGGAGCAGGAGATCCTGGCGCACGCCCGCCGGGGCAACATGCGCATCATCGGCCCGAACTGCCTGGGCGTCATGATGCCGCCCACGGGGCTGAACGCCACCTTTGCCTCGCGCATGGCAAACCCCGGCACGGTCGGCTTCATCAGCCAGAGCGGCGCCCTGCTCACCGCCGTTCTCGACTGGAGTCTGCAGGAGAACGTGGGTTTCAGCGCCTTTGTCAGTATCGGCTCCATGCTCGACGTCGATTGGGGCGACCTCATCTATTATCTGGGCAACGACACGCGCACGGAGAGCATCGTCATCTATATGGAGTCAATCGGCGACGCGCGCAGCTTCATGAGCGCGGCCCGCGAGGTCGCCCAGACGAAGCCGATTATCGTCATCAAGCCGGGGCGGACGGAAGCGGCGGCGAAGGCGGCGGCAAGCCACACCGGCAGCCTGACGGGCAGCGACGAAGTGCTGGACGCCGCCTTCCGGCGCAGCGGCGTGCTGCGCGTGTCCAACATCGACGACCTGTTTAACATGGCCGAGGTTCTGGCGAAACAGCCGCGCCCGCATGACAGGCGTCTGACGATTATCACCAACGCGGGCGGGCCCGGCGTGCTGGCTACCGATGCGCTGATTACAGGCGGCGGCGAGCTGACGCAGCTTTCGCCTCAGTCGATGGAGGCGTTGAACGCGCTGCTGCCCGGCCCCTGGAGCCGCGCCAACCCGGTCGATATTCTGGGGGACGCCGACCCGGAGCGCTACGTAAAGACGCTGGAGATCCTGGCGAACGACCCCAACGCCGACGGCCTGCTGGTTATTCTCACGCCGCAGTCAATGACCGACCCGACGCAGACGGCAGAAGCGCTGCGCAAATATGCGCGCATTGGCAAGCCGGTGCTGGCAAGCTGGATGGGCGGCGCGGACGTCGCCGCCGGCGAGCAGATCCTCAACCGCAGCGACATCCCCACTTTTGCCTATCCCGATACGGCGGCGCGCCTGTTCAACTATATGTGGCGCTACGACCGCAACTTGCGAGACCTCTACGAAACGCCGCAGCTTCCGCTGGAGCAAGGGGAAGTGATGGCGCTGCACGAAGGCGTGCGGCAGACCATTCTCGACGCGCGCACCGAGGGGCGCACCATCCTGACCGAGTACGAGTCCAAACAGCTACTATCGGCCTACGGCATCCCGGTGGTCGAGACGAAGCTGGCGGCGACCGCCGACGAGGCCGTCCGCATCGCCGAGGAGATCGGCTATCCCGTCGTCGTGAAGCTGAACAGCAAGACGATCACCCACAAGACGGACGTGGGCGGCGTGCGCCTCAACCTGCGCAATGCCGACGCCGTTCGTAACGCCTACAGGGCCATTGAAGAGGCGGTGGGCCGGCTGGAAGGGCCGGAGCATTTCCAGGGCGTCACCGTGCAGCCGATGGTCGATCTCAGCGAGGCGTATGAGCTGATCGCCGGCAGCAGCCCCGACCCGCAGTTCGGGCCGGTCCTGCTCTTCGGCAGCGGCGGCACACTCGTGGAGGTCTTCAAGGACCGGGCGCTGGGGCTGCCGCCGCTCAACACGACGCTGGCGCGCCACATGATGCAGCGCACGAAGATCTACCAGGCGCTGAAGGGTATCCGCGGGCGCGATCCGGTGGACCTGGAGGCGCTGGAGAAGCTGCTCGTGCGCTTTAGCTGGCTGGTCGCCGACCAGAGCTGGATCCGGGAGATCGACATCAACCCGCTGCTCGCCTCCGCCGAGCAGCTCATCTCGCTGGATGCGCGCGTGGTGCTTTACGGGCCGGACGTGAAAGAAGAGGATCTGCCCCGGCTGGCAATCCGCCCCTATCCGGCGCAATACGTGGAGGAGTGGACGACCAGGGACGGCATCGACGTGCGCATCCGCCCCATTCGCGGCGAAGACGAGCCGATGGTGGTCAAGTTCCACAAGCCGCTGTCGGAGCAAAGCGTGTACATGCGCTACTTCCGGGCGCTGAACCTCGACCAGCGCACGCAACACGACCGGCTGCGGCGTATCTGCTTCATCGACTACGACCGGGAGATGGCGCTGGTCGCCACACGAGCCAACCCGGAAACGGGCGAGCGGGAGATTATCGGCGTGGGCCGGCTCAGCCGGTTGAACAACGACCGCGACGCCGAGTTCGCCCTGCTGGTTAGCGACGCCTTCCAGAGGCAGGGGTTGGGCACGAAGCTGCTGGAGAAGCTGCTTGACTACGCGCGCGACGAAGGGATCGAGCGCGTGATGGCCTACATGTTGCCGGAGAACCGGGGCATGCGCCGCATCGCCGAACAGCTCGGCTTCCGCTTCGAGCGCGAAGAAGATCTGCTGCGGGCAGAGATAGAGCTATGAGCCGTTAGCCACTGGCTAACGGCTATTGCTGACGGCTCACTGCTTCCCTGTGGCCCGCTCCTACCGCCTCGCCGCCGCCCAGGCGCTCTTTGTGACCTTCCTCTGGTCAACCTCCTGGGTGCTCATCAAGTGGGGGCTGGAAGAGATTCCGCCGCTGACGTTTGCGGGGCTGCGTTATACACTCGCCTTCCTCCTGCTGCTGCCCTGGGTGCTTCGCCGGGGCGGCAGCAGGATGAGCATCCGCCGGCTGACCCGGCGGCAGGTGACCGCGCTGGTCGTACTGGGGCTGGTCAACTATTCGCTAACCCAGGGCAGCCAGTTTGTCGCCCTGGAGCTGCTGCCGGCGGTGACGTTCAGCCTGATGCTCAGCTTCACGCCGATTGCCGTAGCCCTGTTCAGCGGGCTGACGCTGGGCGAGCCGCTGCGCCGGGCGCAATGGCTGGGCCTCGTCATCTTCCTCGTCGGGGCGCTGCTCTACTTCGGCGTCTCCCTGCCGGCCGGCATGGGCTTTGGCCTGGCTGTGGGGCTGCTCAGCGTAGCGGCAAACGTCGCCACGTCCATCCTGGGGCGGGCCGTGAACCGCAGCGGCGAGTTGTCCGCCCTGCTGGTGACGGCGGTGAGCATGGGCGTGGGTAGCGTGGCGCTGCTGGCGGTGGGCGTGGGGGTGCAGGGGCTGCCTCCGCTCTCCGCGCGGGCGTGGCTGATCATCGGCTGGCTGGCGGCGGTAAACACGGCGCTGGCCTTCACCCTCTGGAATCATACCCTGCGCACCCTGCCCGCCGTGGTCAGCAGCGTCATCAACAATACGATGCTGATCCAGATCGCCATCCTGGCCTGGATCTTCCTGGGCGAGCGACCGGGGCCGAGGGAGCTGGCGGGGCTGGCGCTGGCGGCGCTGGGCGCCATCGTCGTGCAGGTGGGCGGGCGCATCCGTAAGGCCCAAAAAGAAGAGACGCTCATCTCCGTTTAACTTGACAAACATCAAAATCCGCATCCAGCCCCGGCACGGCGAAGAGCTGGCCGAGATCCTGGAGCTGAATCCGGCGACGATTTCCCACCACCTGAAGAAGCTGACAGACGTGGGCATCCTGCGCGCCGAAAAAGAGCAGTATTACCAGACCTATTCGCTGACCGGTGACGTCTGGGGGCAGCGGCTGGGCGACCTGGTACAGATAGCAATGACAACATTACCGGAGCAGGTCGAAATGGACGCCTATAAAGCAAAAGTATTGAAGAGCTTCTTCCGCCACGGGCGGCTGACCCAGATCCCGGGGCAGCTCAAGAAGTGGCAGGTTGTATTGGAGCACATGGTCGAGTCATTCGAGCCCGACCGTGAGTACACCGAGCAGGAAGTGAACCAGATTCTCTGGGACTTCCATAGCGACGTCGCCAGCATCCGGCGCGGTTTTATCGAGACCGGGTTGATGACGCGCGACAAGGGTCTGTACCGGTGGGTGATGCAATCCTAGACGGAGCGCGGGTTTCCCTGCTGGCAAAGAGCGGGCTGGAAGCCCGCGCTCCATATTATTCGCGGGAGCGGAGGTGGGGGAAGAGCAGAACGTCGCGGATGCTGGTGGTGTCGGTGAAGAGCATCGCCAGCCGGTCCACGCCGGTGCCAAAGCCGCCGGTAGGGGGCATGCCGTAGCGCAGGGCGCGCAGGTAATCCTCGTCGATGGGGTGCGCCTCTTCCACGTCGCCTTCGTGCAGCCGCTGCATCTCCGCGAAGCGTTCGGCCTGGTCGAGCGGGTCGTTCAGCTCGGTGAAGGCGTTGCCCAACTCCATGCCGGCGATGAAGAACTCAAAGCGCTCGACGTGGCGCGGATCTTCGGGGATGCGCTTGGCCAGCGGGCTGATGTCGCGCGGGTAGTCGGTGATAAAGGTGGGCCGGATGAGCCGGGGCTGCACGAAATCGCCCAGCAGCCCATCGACCAGCTTGCCCCAGCTCACGTTCTCGCGTGGATGGCCGCCGGCGGCGCGAATGGCCGCCGCCAGCTCCTCCGCCGTCTCGTGCTCCAGGTAGTCAATCTCCGCAAACTGCCGGATGGCATCGCGCAGCGTGATCCGCGGCCAGGGCGGGCTGAGGTCGATTTCGTCGCCCTGATAGGTGATGGTCGTGGAGCCGGTCAGCTCGCGGGCCACGTAGGCGATCATCTTCTCGGTGAAGCGCATCACGTCGTGGTAGTCCCAGTAGGCGGCATAGAACTCGAGCTGGGTGAACTCCGGGTTGTGGGTGGCGTCAACGCCCTCGTTGCGGAAGTCGCGACCAATCTCGTAGACGCGCTCGTAGCCGCCGACGATCAGCCGTTTGAGATATAGCTCGAAGCTGATACGCAGGTAGAGGTCCTGTTTGAGCTGGTTGTGGTGGGTGACGAACGGGCGGGCCGCCGCGCCGCCGTAGAGCGGCTGCATCACCGGCGTTTCGACCTCCAGGAAGCCGTGCTTGTCGAGGAACTCGCGCAGCAGGCGGATGAGGCGGGCGCGCGTGCGGAAGATGTCGCGCACCTCCGGGTTCACGGCGAGGTCGGCGTAACGCTGGCGATAGCGCTCTTCGACGTCGCGGAAGGCGCTATAGCGCACGATCTCGCCGTCTATCTCCTGCACTTTGGGGACGGGCAGCGGGCTGATCGCTTTAGCCAGCAGCTTCCACTCCTGGACGTGGACGCTGATTTCGCCCATGCGGGTGCGGAAGAGCGTGCCCGACGCCTGGACGAAGTCGCCCAGGTCGAGCAGCTTGCGGAACTGCGTATGACTTTCCTCGCCGATATCGTTGAGGCGTAGAAAGAGCTGGATGCGCCCGCTGCCGTCCTCGATGTGGGCGAAGACGGTACGGCCCATGTCGCGCATGCTGGCGAGCCGCCCGGTGACAGTAACGGCGATGGGATCGGCAGCAGCCTCGTCGCCGGCAGCCTGCTGGCGCGCTTCGGCTTCCAGAAATGCAGCCACAGCGTCGGCGTTGCTGTGGCTGCGTTCAACACGCAGGGGGTACGGGTCCACTCCTGCTCGCTGGAGCTCCGCAAGCTTGTCCAGCCGCTGTTGCTCAAGCTGATTCGGGCGCCAGGAAGAGCCGGTGGGTAGCTGGTTGGTCACGATGGTGGCGCGGGAGTGGCGATCAGTCGATCTTGATGACGCGGAACTTGATCAGGCCATTAGGCGCACTGACACTCACGGTGTCGCCCACCTTCTTGCCCAGCAAAGCCCTTCCCAGGGGGCTTTCGTTCGAGATGCGACCTTCAGCCGGGTCGGCTTCGGCAGCGCCGACGAGGTGATAGGTCTCCGGCTCCTCGGCTTCTTCTTCACGGACGGTGACACGGTCACCAACGCGAACGGCGTCGTGGGGCCCACCGTTATCTTCAATCAACTGATAGTTGCCGAGGATCTCTTCCAGCTCGCGGATGCGGCCTTCGAGGAAGGACTGTTCGTGACGCGCTGCTTCCAGCTCGGCGTTGTCCACGAACTCGTCGTCCTGCCCGTCGGCAAAGGCACGTTCAAGGCGCTCGGCAATACGCTCGCGCCCTTCCGTGCGCAGACGGTGTAGCTCCTCCTGAATACGTGCCAGTCCTTCTGGAGTCAAGAGATTGGGTTTCAAGCCTGTTGCCATGCTCCTTCCTACCTTGACGATACTTGGCCTTACTGTGCGATGTGGGTCATAGTGGAGGCCAACATAATAAAAAAACCGCTGCGAGGAGCGGTGTGCTTTGTCTACTAATCGGGGATTATACCAGAATCCCACGGGATGTAAAGGAAGTTGTATCTGCGCACAGACTCTTCCAAGATACGGGACGCCGGCACGGCTGCGCGGGCTTCCGCCGGTGGCATAAAGCGCCATCCGCCGCTATCATCGTGTCTCTATGCGTGCCGGACTGACGAAACGACAACTGGGGCTGCTGCTGGTGGCAATGGGCGTGGGCGCCGCCGGACTCCTGCTGGCGGTAGACCTGCTGGGCGCGGGGCGCTCGGCCGGCATCGGCCCGGCGCAGCGGATGGCGCTGGGCGGGGCGGCACTGCTCGTGCTGGTAGGGCTGACCCTGCTGCCGCTGGGCGACCGGCCGGCCTAGGAGAGGGGCGCGCATGACACGGGTGATGGCTGCCGAACAGGAGACGGAACGGGCGTGGGCGCTGTGGCTCGCCCGGCTGCTCGTCGGGCTGGCCCTGCTGGCCTTCGTGGGCTATTTCCTGGTCTACACGCTCTACGCCGTGCAGCTCTTTCGCTTTCCGTTCGACTATGACCAGGGCGAGGGCTTCGAGCTGGTCGATACGATCCTGCTCAGCCGGGGAGATTGGCCCTACCGGGACATCGAAAGTTATCCCTTTTACTCGTCCAACTACCCGCCGTTTTACCATCTCGTCGTCGTTCCGCTCGTCTGGCTCTTTGGCCCGCACTACTGGACCGGCCGGCTGGTCACCTACCTGGGCACGCTGGTGACGGCGGCGGCGATCGGCTACGCCGTCTACACGCCAGAGGGTGCGGGCCAGGGGCGCCCGCGCAAGGGGCGCTGGTGGCTGGCGGCGCTGGCGGGGCTGGCCTTTCTGGCCTCCAATTACATCTACCACGTCGGCCCGCTCTTCCGGCAGCACCTGTTCATGGTCATGCTGGAGACAGTGGCGGTGGTGGCGATGGCCAAAGTGATGGCCCGCGAGGAGGCGAGCGGCCGGCCGCAGTGGGCCGGGCTGCTGCTGGTGATGGCCCTACTGCTGGCGGCGGGCTACACCAAACAGCTGGCCTACGCGACCATCGCCGCCGTATTTATTTTCCTCTTCCTGCGCCGGCCGGTACGCGCCGTCGTCTGGGCGATAGGCTTCCTGCTGGTCACGGCGCTCATCTTCGTGGGCATCAACGTCGCCACCGACGGTCACTGGCTGCTGAACACCGTCACGGCAAACATCAACGAGTTCATTCCGGGGCAGGCGATTGGCCTGTTCCGGCAGTGGTTCCGGCTGCACACCCTCTTCGCGGTCGTCGCAGCGCTTTTTGCCGCCTACCAGCTCTACGCCGAGCGGCTGTCGGTCTACAGCATCTGGTTCGCCGTGACGCTGGTCAACTCGGTCACGGCGGGCAAGTGGGGCGCGGGCGAGAGCTACTTCGCCACAACCATCGCCGCGAGTTGCGTGCTCACCGGGCTGGCGTTCGGCCGCCTTTTGGACAGGGCAGAGGAGGCCGGCCGGGAGCGTAACCGGCTGCTGCCCGCACTAACGATGGGCGGCGTGGCCCTGCTCTTTCTCTGGCAGGCGTCGCTCGTCTTCCACATGCCCACGCACACGCCGCTGCTCCGCCAGATCGCGCTTGCGCTGGGCCAGCCGGCGGAGGTGATGCTGGCGCCGCAGACGAGCTGCAGCGCGCCGCGCCCGGCCGTGCCCGTGCCCTACGTGGACAGCGCGGGCGTCGGGCTGTTGGGCCGCCCGCCGACGTCTGCCGACACCGAGGCGGGCCAGCGCATCGCCGCGCTGATTCTGGAGGGCGAGAGCGCCGCCTTCAGCGAGGAGGCCGGCTTCAACCTCTATGCCGGGCGCGACGT
>JAAYYY010000639.1 GCA_012515125.1 Chloroflexota bacterium | reverse complement strand
GTGCCGGGCGGTCTAGGAGCATTCGACTCGATAGCGAGTACTGAAACCTGAAAAACGCGGGGCTTCTGTGACAAGCCTTGCCGGTCTAGGAGCATTCGACTCGATAGCGAGTACTGAAACAGTTTGACCTTTCACCTACCTGTGTCCACGTGCAGCGTCTAGGAGCATTCGACTCGATAGCGAGTACTGAAACTATAGCGCCTACAACGGCGGCGCCGTCAGCGCCGGCAGTCTAGGAGCATTCGACTCCTCCCTTCGTGTCGCACTAAAGCACTCGTTGGAAACGGGTCACTGCTGATTGCTTTCTGCTCATGTCTACACAGACAACCTCCTCTCTTCCCCGCTCCATCTCTTACAAAATCTGGTTGGCGGGCGCCTTCAAACGGCATCATCGGCAGCCCGCCTGGCAAGACCCGCAGCACCCGCCCGAGCCTTCCTAATGAGATCAGGCGATTCAGGCGTTCAGCAAGGTTTTTTCTCTGTTCAGTGCGCCGGGCTTCGGGATTGGAATACGAAGTTCAGTTGCGTGGGCGCACGGGGGGGGCACAGCTCCGGCGAACAATAAGTTCGGGCTGCAGGATGGTCTCGCGCGCTTCTGCTTCCTCATTACTCGAGACCTGCAGACGCTCAGCAAGGCGCTGCATTCCCACGAAGCCAATGGTGTAGGTTGGCTGCGCAACGGCACACAGCTGTGGATTCGTCAGCGACGCCCAGGGCACATCATCAAAAAGCACAAGGGAAAAGTCATCGGGTATTCGCTTGCCCTGCTCGCGAGCTGCAAACATCGTCGCTTCGCCGAGCACGTTGTTCGCGGCAAAGATGGCGGTTGGCGGGTTAATCATGGATAGTAGCTTTTGTGCGCCCTGGTAACCGCTTTCCCGCTTGAAGGTCCCGATATAGATAAGCTCGTCATCGATCGGACGCTCGCTATCCTGGTGCGCGCGCCGGTAGCCCGCCAGACGATCTCTCCCGGTCGTGGTTGACAGAGGACCACAGAGGATGCCTATCCTCTGGTGGCCCAGGTCGAGAAGATACTTTGTGGCTTCGTAGGCTCCCTTAACATTGTCCACAAGGACAACGTCGACGTCAGAAAGACCGGTGAGTTTTCGATCGAGCAAAACGATTTGTGTACCCAGCGTGATTGCCTCTCCCCACTGCTCGATATTCTTGCCAGTAGGCACCGCCAGAATCCCGTCGACGCGGTTTTCCATTAGCAGGTCAAGGTACTCGCGCTCAATCCCGGCATCCTCATCGGTTGCGCTAAGGATGACGTGGTAGCCCAAGGCTTTCGCGCAGGTGAGGACCCCGTTAGCCAGATCCGAGTAAAAGGGATTTGTAATATCGGGAATCATCAAGCCGACAGTATTGGTGCGATCAAGCTTCAGGCTGCGCGCTCGCGCATCAAGCTTGTAGCCAAGCTCATCGGCAGCGTGCATGACCCGCCGCCTGCTTTCCAGACTTGCATAACCATCCCCATTGATGACCCGCGAAACGGTGGCTATGGAAACGTTGGCCTTCTTCGCCACGTCTCTCATGGTAGGCGACTTCGTCCTTGGTCGTTTACTCATAGGGTACAGAATCACATAATATGTAATCGCTTACAGAACGAGATACGGTAGGGGCGCGCTGCGTCCACCTGCAGCGGTGGCGCAGCCAAGAAACCGGCACAATAAGGCGGCGTATTTGTGTAAACGTTTACACTATAACATAGAATAAATGTACCTGTCAAATAGAAAGTGTGTTCTGTACACAGTTACTCTCGCGGCACGAGCAGATAAGCTGCAAGGCCCAGCGCCAGCAAGCCAATCAGCCGTGTCCCGGTGAGCGGTATTGGCTGGCTGCCCGTCCAGCCGAGCGTATCGGCAAGGGTGCCGACAAGCATCTGGCCCAGGATGACGGTTGCCAGTGTGGCGCTGACGCCTATGAGTTGGAGGGAGTAAGCGAAACCGGTCACCGTGATGATACTGAGCAACCCGACAAAGAGGGTGACCAGCAGAACCGGCCGGGACAGGCTCAGCTGATAAGCGGCAGTCCCGCCAGCAACCAGGTGAACGCCGAAACTCAGTAAGACCAGTCCGGCCAGTGTGCCGGCCGCCATGTTGATCAGGAGGCTGGTGCGAACGGCGCCAATCTCCTGTCCGGTCCGGTTGATCAGCGTAGCCTGCAACCCGATAGAGAGGCCAACACTCAGAGCCAGGACGAGTGCAAGCCAGAACGACGCCTTCACGACGCGCCTCTCTGGGCAAAGTGATTGGCGAAGTGAACCACATACGCCGCGGCCGACTTCTCAAACTGCCTCATCCCTTCAACCGTCGCATACTCGTTTGGGCTATGCTGGCGTCCCCCGTGCCCCAGCCCCCCCATGGCGATAGGCATGTTCAGCTCCTGGGTGAACAGGTAGAAGGGCGCTGCCCCCGAAACCAGGGGCCATATTTCAGGCTCGTATCCAAGCTCCTGGTACGTCTTCAGCATGGGCGCGTTGGCCGCGTCGCTGACACTGCTCTTGGACCAGGGATAACCGGACTGCACACGGAGCTCGATGTGCTCAAAGCCCCGCCGATCCAGATGGCGCCGGACCTGGCGCACCACCTCCTCCGGCTTCATATCGGGCACCAGCCGGACGTCTATCTTGGCGCGCGCCTCGTGAGGCAGGACCGTCTTCATCCCCTCTTCGTGATGGCCGGAAACCAGGCCGTTGATGTTCAGACTGGGCCGGTAGAGGAACTGGCGCAGCAAGTCGACCCCCCGAAGGTTGTACTTGAAGCGCTCGACCTCGTAATCCTTCATTTGCGTCGTTTCGTCAAAACTGCTCGCCAGCCGTTCAAGCAAGGCCATGTCCTCGGCGGAGGGTGGAGCGACCATATCGTCCAGCTCCTCGATAAGAATATGTTTCTGATCCTGACTGAGCATCGTGGAAAGCGCCTGTGTCAGGGACCAGGCCGGACTGTGAAACCAGACGGCATTCATGCCGTGCACGTCGCGCGTGGTGGGTCCTCCCCACGACCCGCCTCGCGCTACCAGCTCCATAAAAACCAGCCCTTTTACGCCAAGATACATGACGACCTTCCCGGTAAGGTCTTGTGAATAAAAGGGGAAGAAACAGCCATCGGCCTCCAGCAGCGTTTTGTGAGCGCGCACAAAAGAGGGAAGGTTTCGGCTGCCCAGCTCCTCCTCGCCTTCCACCACGAACTTCAGGTTGGCGGGGAGCGTTCCGGCAGTCTCCCTCAGGCTCTGCATGGCATTGAAGAAACCCGCCAGCGGCCCCTTGGAATTCATGATTCCCCGGCTGACCATGCAGGGGCCGAAGCCGTCGAGATCGACGATCTCGCCCGAGAAGGGGGGAACGCGCCAGCTCTCTCCCAGAACCGGCTGTACGTCGTACATGCCATAAACAAGGAGGGTCGAAGGCGCACCGACATCGACGTGGCCGTAGACGACGGGATGGCCCGCCGTGGGTATCACCTCCGCCTCACCCCCCAGCTCGCACACCCGCGAGGCGACAAGCGCCGCCATCTCCTGGATACCCGTTCCATCGGCGCTGATCGAGGGCTGGCGGATGAACGCGCGCGTCTCCTCGAGGTGAGCCTCGAAGGCGCTGTCTATGTAGGAAAAAACCTTGTCCAAAGAGATCATCATTTCTCTCCCGGTATATCAGCCAGCTAGATCTGACTCATCCCAACTGGAAGGTGAAGGTTCCCATCCGGTGCAGGACGATGAACGCGACCATCCCGCCCAGCGCGACAAAGGTGATGACGGCATCCGCAGGGCCAAAGGGTACCCGGCGCAGGCGTGTCCGCGGGCGACTGGTGAAGTCCAGTCCCCGCGACTGGAAGACGATGGACATGAGATCCACCCACTTCAGGAGCACGAGCATCAGCGGCGTCAGAAGGGCTTTCCACTGGCGGAGGCGGGCGCCGATACTCCCCTTGTCCATCTCAAATCCCCGCGCCCGCTGGGCGTTATAGACGATGAGCAGTCCGTCGGTCACCATGGGGACGCACCGCAGGGAAGTGGAGGTGAGCATGGCCACTGGATAAGGCACCCCGACTGTTTGCATCGAGTGACTCAGGTCTGAGAGTCGCGTGCTCTTGAGAATGATAATCACGATGATGATGGAGTTGAGAATGAACAGCGTCTTGGCGACCGCGAAGTTCAGGCTGATGGAGGATATGTAGATAAAGGGCGGGATAGACAGGTACACGGCCGGCTCCTGCCCGGTGCCATAATCGGCCTCGCCACCGCGGGCAAAGATGAGGTTGCCCAGGAAGATCACGAGGACAATGGCGAGCACATAGCCGCCACGCAGCTGAAGCTCTTTCTTCAGCGGCACGCCGCCACTGACCGCCAGCAGGACGAGGGCAACCGTCATGAGGAAGCTCAGCCACCAGGGGAAGGTAGGGCTGGAAATGTACATCCCTCCGATCACGACGACCAGGAAGATGGCCATCTTTGTCAGCGGGTTGAGCCGGTGCAGAAAACGGTCGCTCGGCTCATAGTTCATCAACGACTCAGCCAAACCAAGTATGTGCAGTATCATTTCCTCTTTTCTCCCTGAACGTCCGTCTCCATAGCAATGTCTCTGTCGGGGCTTTTCACAGCCGGCCAATCCTCTCGCCTGAAGAGCGCTCTCTCAAAGGCCCAGCCGTTCTTCCAGCATGTCAAAGGAGTTGACGTAGAGTGGTGCCTGTCCGTTAAGCGCTTTGGTCAGCGTAAGGATGCCGGGCAGGTGAAGTTCTGCCCTATCAAGGACCTCTTCACGCAGGAAGATCGTTTCTGGCGCTCCATCGGCGATCACCTGGCCCCCGGCCATGACGACCATACGCGACGCATAGTTCATGGCCACGTCCATGTCGTGGGTGATCATGACGACCGTCGTGCCTTCCCGGTTCAGGCGAGCAATGAGGTCCATGAACGGCTTGAGGGTCCGCTGATCCTGCCCTGTGGTCGGTTCATCCAGTAGCAGAATGCGCGGGTTCATCACCAGCACCGAAGCAACGGCCACGCGCTGCTTCTGTCCCATGCTCAGGCTCTCAGGGTCTGTCTTCGCGAACCCCTCAAGCTCGACCAATTTGAGAACCCTTTCGGTCGCTTCCCCGATTTCCACGTCCGACCAGCCCAGATTGCGCGGCCCGAAAGCGATTTCCCCGGCCACCGTATCCTTGAACAGCTGGTGATTGGGGTTCTGGAAGATGAGGCCTACAGTTCGAGCCATTTCCGCCACCGTCCGCGACCTCGTGTTTTCCCCATCGACGAAAACCTCACCTTGCGTTGGCTTCAGCAGGCCCATGATGTGCAGGGCGGCGGTCGTTTTACCGGCGCCGTTCATGCCACACAGCGCCACAAACTCCCCCGGGTAGATCTGCAGATTGATGCCGTTGAGCGCCTTGTGACCCGTGTCATACTGATGGACGACGTCCCGGAAATCGATGATCGGCGCCTGGCCCACTTCATTGAGGATGAGCGGGTCCGGGCGGCCGTTCGCGGAAGGAGTGGCCTTTTCTTCATCGGCGACCGGTTGCTCGCCGACGAAGGTGCCGGGCGGCAGCATCAATGTGGCTTTGAGCGGCGTCACCGCCTCGTCCAGGGTCAATGGAATATCTGGATACTGGAAAAACCCCTTGCGCTCGACCCGCCACCCAAACTCAGTCGCGGCGGGGATTTTCACCCCACACGATCGCAGGAGCTCCACCTCCTTGAGCAATTCGCGGGGGCGCCCCTCGAAGATGATCGCGCCCTTCTCCAGCACGACGGTGCGATCCACCAGGTCAATGACCGGTGCCAGGTCGTGTTCGACGAGCAGGATCGTGCGCCCTCGATCGTCGCAGATCCGGCGAATGGTCTCATAGACGGCGCGCGACCCCACGGGGTCGAGATTCCCGGTGGGCTCGTCAAAGACGAGGATGTCCGGCTCGCGGGCCAGCATGGCAGCGATAGCCACGCGCTGCTTTTGTCCGCCGCTCAGCTTGGCCGGCGCATTCAGCCGAAGGTGGGAGATGCCGCAAACCGCCATAGCCCATTCCACGCGCTCACGCATCTCTTCGCGCGGAACGCCGTAAGATTCGAGCGACATGGCGACTTCGTCTTCAACTGTCAGCGCAAATAGCTGGATCTCCGGATCCTGAAAGACAATGCCGACGTGTTGCGTCAGGTTGGCCACGGTGTGGGTGAAGGTATCCAGCTCGGCAACGGTCAGGCTGCCGCTGATATCGCCGTGCAATAGATGAGGAACCGCGCCGTTGAGCGCCAGCGCCATCGTGCTTTTTCCACAGCCACTGCGTCCGAGCACCAGCATAATCTCGCCTTCGTTGACATCGAGGTCAATATCCTGGATAGCCCATTCGGCGCTCCCTTCATACTTGAAGCTGAAATTCTCGTATCGGATCATCGTTCTGCTCATGATAGTGCTCGTACTCTTCCCTGTGCTCTGGCAACGTTTGGGCAGAGGGTGAACAGATGCCATTCACCCTCTGCCGTCTCTGGTAACCTGCTGTTACGGCGCGGGCGCCTTCTAGTTCGTAGCGGGGTTCTCTACCCACGGGTGACGCAGGAGTCGGTTGCGGGCGACCCAATCCGCGGCGCGGAATTGGGCTTTGGGCAACCGTTTCTTCAGAGCCGGAATGCTCATCAGTGACTCGGCAATGACGCCGGCCACGATCAACTGAATGACCGTCGTACCCATCCCTACCCAGAAGATTTCCAGAGGGAGCCCCAGATACAGGACATTGGCCGCGTACTGGTAGGGAAGCGAAATGACATGGCCAAGCAGCGCGCCCAGCGTAGGCCGCAGGCCAAAACGGGTCGAGAAGAAGCCGGCCGACGCACCTAATATCATGTTGTAGGGAATGGCCCCCAGCCAGCCCCAGAGGACGGGCGTATAGAGAGAGCCGATGAATCCAGCCAGCGCGCCCAGGATAGCGCCGCTGGTCCCACCGACCATCACCCCCGAGAAGACATAGAGATTGATGTGAATGTTGGGCGCTACAGGGATGGCGAAAAGGGTGAGGATAGCACCCAGGGCGCCCATAACGGCGGTGTATAGTCCCGACTTGACGTCGATGAGGCCTTCCTTGCTCTCGAGGGCTTGTGGTTTACGTATCTCGCGTACCGACTGCTGTTCTTCTGCCATCTTTTCCTCTCACTTAGAAACTTACGTCCAGAACGGAATCACGGTCTGGCAATAACGGTCCTTCATGCCTCGTTCGATAGTCTCCTCCTTTCCGGTCCGACCAAAACAGCGCCTCCTACCTAATCCAGCCCCAGTCCGGATACAAAGCTGCCGCGCTCAATAATCTTCTGCCCATTGATTTCGAGATCGACGCCGAGCAGCACGCAATCCATGTGGCTCTGGCACACAGTCTTGCCGGCCAGTTGGGGAATATTGTTACCGCCGAAGGCAATGTTGACGCCGGCCATGTAACTCTCCCAGGCACCGGGATCGGGCGGATGGAGCTCAGCCCGGTGATCAATCCCGAAACCCGTGTGGGCGATCACGTAGGAGTTGGGGTCGTCCCACCGCCGGAGCCACTCGTCGAAGATCCGCGCCTCGCGATGGTTGGCCTCGACGTGGGTAATCCGCCCTTCTTCAACAACCGTCATGATCGGTTCCTCGGTGATGAAAATATGCTGCGGCGGCAGGTACATCGTGCCGTAGAGGGCAAGTTTTCCGTTGGCCTTATTCTCGGGCGGGGCAAAGGCCGCGAGATTCACGCCCAATGAGTCCCAATCTCCAGGGTGGTCGACAAACCCACCCTGTGTGTGCACAGGTCGGTCCCCCCGCTCCATGAGAATATCTGTGCCATATGGCGACGTGATCCGGAAAGTCTCGCACCGCTCAAGGATTGCCCGCGCTGCGCGCTCGCGCCGGGCGATAAAATCTTCAGGCGGGCGTTTGACGAGCGTATCGTCGTCGACAAACACTTGAAGCATGCGTGTTCCGCTATTCAGGATCGTGTTCGTTGCCTGTGTATAGAGCCAGGGGTGGGTCGCCAGGTCGAAGACAACGTCGGCCGCGGCCATCGCCTGCACGGCCGCTGCGGGCGGCTCCCTGAGCGGGCGATCCCGGGTCTGCATTTTCACGAGCACGACGTCGGCGCCTGTTCCGGCCGCTGCCGTAAAGAAGGCATCTACGGTAGCCGTGTTCTTGCCGCTATCGGTGAACACCACGACTTTTTCGTCAGGCTTAACCTGGCTGTACGCCACCGCTTTCTTCGCCGACAGGAAAAGCTCTGGGAAACGGGGTTCCATATCTATTCTCCTGGTTCGTGCGTGCCATTCATGACGAAGAGATCGCTCCAGTCGGCCGACCGCGAGAGTACGCGCCGGCCGTCGGCGGTCACCTCGACGAGGTCCTCGACATGGAAGATGGTCCCATCGGCAAAACGGTGGACCGGCTCAATAGCCAGCACCATGCCCTCCTGCAGGGGCGTCTCATTAAACGGCGTCAACATGGGCCGTTCATGAAGGCCCAGGCCCAGCGAGTGGCCGATGTGGGGCAGGTTGAGCTGCAGGCCCTGGCGGTCGAAGGCGGCCCGGCAGGTCGCGAACAGCTCGCCTGCCGTGACGCCTGGACGGACCGCGGCGATCGTTTCCTCATGAATCTGCCACAGCCTGCGGTAGGTATCTGCTTGCTCGGCTGTGGGCTTCCCGACGACGGCCGTCCGGGCCAGATCAGAGTAGTAGCCACGGTAGTAGCCGCCGACGTCACAGCGGACGACATCGCCTGCTTCCAGAACACGGTTCATTGGCGCCGGGTGCGCCAGTGCGGCGCTGGGGCCACTGCCCAGAGTCAGGAAGGCGATGGAGTCGGCGCCGCTGAACTGGATCCCGCTGACAAGCGCGTTGGCAATGAAGGTATCGCTTATGCCGGCACGGCCCTTTTCGTAGGCGGCCCGGATGGCCGCATCCGTGGCGAGCGCTGCTTTTTCCAGCAACGCGATCTCTTCTGGCTGTTTGACCATACGCAGCGCGGCCAGGAAATCGTCAGCGGATTTGAAGGTAGCGCCCGGTAAAGCCCTCTCGAGTTCGCGAAAATAGTGGACACTGAGGACCTGGGTTTCGATGCCGATCCGGCCACCGGTGCCCCCTTTCTCCTGAACCACCTCGGCTATAAGGTCTACCGGCGAGCGAGAGAATTCGACGTATCCACGGATATCGGGAATCCGAGAATCTCGTCGAGCCAGTGACTCTTCGATAGTGCATACAACCAGCACGGGTTCGCCCTGGCGAGGCACAATAACCGCCGCCAGACGCTCGGGGATCTGCCGCTGAGTGATGATTACCGCCCTGCTCAGGTAGGCCACATTCTCGAAAGACGTGGCGACCAGCACGTCAAGATCTGCTTCATCCATCCGGGAACGAATACAATCGAAATTCACTGATTTCCCTCCTGACTCAAGTCTTCACCCATGGGGGCCTGACCCAGCAATCGGTCCGCGGCGTTGACAATGTGCTCGCGAATGGCGGCCAGCGCGTCTTCCCTGCTTCCGCTGGCAATGGCGTCGACTAGGAGCTGATGGCGCTCGATAATCTGCTTGTCCTCGTAGAGGTGGTCAGCGGCGGCAAAGAAGCTGTGCAGCTGGTCGCTCATGCGCAGCCAGGCCTTGGTGAGGCGGGAGTGGCCACTCAGCGCGCACATCAATTCGTGAAAGCGCATATCAAGTTGGACGACGCGCCACTTGTCCGACTGCTGCAGGGCTCCCTTTATCTCCTGGATAATCTCTTGAAGGGCGGCCAGCTGATCAGGCGTGCTCTTGTCAACCAGAATTTCAACGGCCAATGATTCCAGCGCCAGACGGAGGCTGTAAATCTCACGGATATCATCGTCTGATAGTTTCACGACAAAGGTTCCCCTGCGGGGCACGATTTCCACCAGGCCATCTGCAGAAAGCTCGCGCAGCGCCTCTCTGAGCGGTGCGCGGCTCACGCCAAACGTATCGGCCAGCTCCGCCTCAATCAGTCGCTGGCCGGGCTGAACTTCTCCGGAAATGATGGCCTTGCGCAGCACCTGCACGATCTCATCCTGTAAGGAGTGCTTCGTAATTTCGTAATCCCCAGTGAGTGCAGTCATCATGCTTTGTCCCCATGTAGCTTTCGGTTGACATCACGACTCAAGCTTTCACCCGCAGCTCGCGGCTGAGATCGCCACACATATTCTCGACGCCGTCCTCGGTGACGACGACGTTGTCTTCAATGTTGAAGAAGGGCGTCTTCACGCCAGGCAGTTCTACCGCCATCTCATAGGTGAACATCATGCCCGGCTCGAAGATGACCTGTCCATTCTCATTCTGGAACACGGGCTGGGCGGCCGAGGGAATTAGATTGGGCGGCTGATAGGGTTCCAGACCGATGTTGTGTCCGGCGAAGAGGTTCCCCCCGATCTCCTTGACCACACACCCCTGCGATTCGGCATAGGCCTTCATTTTGCTCAGGAGCTCGTCAAAGCTCACGCCGGGCTTGATTGTCCTGTCAAACAGCTCGTTAATACCCTGGCGACAGGCATACAGATGCCGCTCCTCAGATGTCGGCTGGCGGCCCAGGAAAATACCGCGGTTGATATCGGAGCCATACCGGCGGTACTTGCAGCCAATGTCCAGATGCACCCAGCCCACCCCGATGGGACGATCCACCGCGTCACAGCTGAGCAGGTTTACCGCTTCCTCGCCCTCGGCCATGACCTGAGAATGAGTTACCTGGTCGCCTCCCTCCTCCAGCATAAAGCGGCTGGCCATGCGGGAGACTTCCAGCTCGTTCATGCCCAGCTCAATGGTGTCGTAGACGCGCTCCATCGCCCGGGCCGCGGCGCCAACAGCCACTTTCATGCGCTCGATCTCCAGGGGTGATTTCACTGAGCGCATTTTCCAGATGGTGGGCGAGCCGTCCACGACTTCGGCGCCCAGCTCCTTCTCGATTCGTTCTTTGATTTTCAGGAATTTAAGGGGATTAATACCCAGTGTCAGGCCTGGCCCCCACTCGGTGCCAACGCGCGCGCCCTTGCCGACCCCATAGTCAGCTAGGATGCTGACCAGCTCTGTCTCATCATCATAGAGTTCAATCTGTCCGGAAAGGGCCGTGTGCAGGGGCACCTCGTCGCTGTCGAAGGGGCCAAAGCGCTGGGAGTAGATGTCCGCATCCCGGGTCACGATGGCTACCGACTGTGGGGTGAGGGCGCTCGGCTGGTCCATGCCCACGAACACAAAGCGAGAGCCGGTCATATAAAAGACATTCACATTACGGGCAAGAATCAGTGCGTCGAGGCCGTCCTCGGCCATTTTGCTTCGCGCACGAGCCAGACGCCACTCATGCTCCTCCATAGGGTGTTCGGGGTAAAGGGGAGCAGTGGTGCGCTGCAAAGTCTTTCGCGCCATAAAAATCTCCTTGGGTGATGTATACGGCTGTGGCTACGATGGGTAAGTGATGAGTCACAAGGTATTGTGGCAAAAACGCCTGGCCGATTGTCGACAATCGACAAAAATAGCGTAGCAGATTTTTACGGGCCTGGCAAGCCCCAAAAGGGATGATACTCGAATTCTCGCGCCGCCCGACCGTGCCCGGGGCAACGTTTACCCATCTCTCTGGCTCCGCGAATCTGTGAACCGCAGTCTGGCTACTGCATAGTGAGGGTAATGTGCAATCCGTATTCGGCAGGATGTGTAGAGAAAAGAGGACGAAAACCCATGTAGTGCTCTGCCGGAAGGCAGACCGGGAGGAGGCAAAGCACCGGACGGGTCGAAGCAAGACTTACCGGCGCGGTTAATGTACCTAGACAACGCCGGTGATAGAGGGACGACTACTTACGATAAGCAGATTGTTGGGAGCAAGCCAGCCAGAGGTAGACGAAACGGGTAGGACGACCCTACAAAAGAAGTCAGCTGGCGCGACGGCCCCCGGCCTGCCCTGGACCGGGCGCGTCTCATGTTACAGAGTCGGGCACCTGCGCACAGACAACTCACAGATGGTGCCGGCGCCAGGCGCGCTCACACTTGTCCCCGGCCTCCACACGTCGGGCATGGTTTACCGTTGAGGCGAAGGAATCGCGTATTGACCTTCCGGGGATCATGGTCCGTTCTCACCACAGCGACAATGATCAGTTCATCGGTATTGCCGATGGGGAAATATCATCCTGTCTTCGGTCTTGCGCGCGTTGATAATGTGCTGCGCCAGCTCCCGAGCAAGTTCTTCCTTCAATGTTCCTCTTCCCTGCAACCCACATGGCTCCCGTGTTGGAGCCGAACCGGGACCAGGGTAGACCCAGGGCAGAAAGACGTCAATAGTACACTTGGGCGACCAGGCTGTCTGCGCGCATACAAACCGCCAGCGCACAGGCAGTCGGAAAAGGGAGCGGCGTTCGTCCATGCACCCGTGTTGTCATTCCTTCCGAACTACGCCACTGGTGCTCGAACCGTACCCGGGCCATGAGTGCTCCCGAGTTGCCCATTATCACGGGCATAACCACCGCCTCGACCGCCTTTGTGGCAGATTGCTTCGCTTCGTAGCCTACGAATCTCACGTCTTAATTGCCACGAAATCGGCAGGCAGACCAGAAGGATTTAAGCGGTATCGGTAGACATACAGGCGACCAGGCATCACCAGCTTACCGAGGCTGCCGTCTACGCCGTGCGGGCGGGTATCGTCGAGGAACGCTGAGCCGGGCACCCAATAGAACAACTAGAGGCCGGGCGTTGAGACGCGCGGCCTCCCGTTTTCGTCTGGTTGGTTACCCGGCCGCGGTCGTTAGGCTCCCGCCGCAGCCCACCTTATCGGCCGCTCGAGCTTCCTGCAGCCGGGTCAGGTAGCGCAGGAGGAGGTAGAGCCCGGCCAGCAGCGCCGCGGCTCCGGCACACCCTCATGCTTGATGCTCACATCTTAATTGCCAGGGAAGCGGCAGGCAGGCAAGAAGGCTTAGAGCCATATCGGTGGACATACAGACGTCCAGGTGTCACCAGCTTATCGAGCCCCGGCTGCCCTCTATGTCGCGCGCGCATGCCTCGTCGAAGCGCACGAAGCCCCGCACCCAACAGAACAACGGGAGGCCGGGCGTTTCATTCAGCGCCCGGCCTCCCGTATTCGTCTGTCCGTTACGTTACCCGGCTGCGGTGGGTAGGCGCCCGGCCGCAGCCCGGCCTAAGCCGCCGCTCAGCCTTCCTGCAGATGGGTCAGGTGGCACAGGAGGAGGTAGAGCCCGGCCAGCAGCGCCGCCGCGCCGAGGAGTCCCACGACCTCCACCCAGGTGGGCCAGTAGCGGCCCGCCGGCAGCGCCAGCCAGGGCACCGCCTGCCCCGCCACCAGCAGCCACAGCTTCTGCAGCACCACGCCCAAAAGCGCCAGCCCCGCTACCACGGGCAGCCGCCCCACGCCCCTGCCCCCCACCAGCAGCGCCAGCGGCAGCAGCAGACCGACCACCACATAAGCCCAGAACAGCGGGCTGACCTCCCCCCGCAGCAGCGCCGCCGCCTCCGCCGTGCTCCGCGGCTCTGAGGAGAGCGCCAGCCCCAGCACCTCCGCGAGCACCAGCACCAGGCTGAGGGCCAGCCCCACGCCCAGCCAGCGCCCGACGCGCGCCGCCTCGCCCTTCCAGGCCAGCACTCCCGCCCCCAGCGCCGCCACCGCCGCAGCCACGAGGAAGCTGACCAGCGTCAGCCCCCCGCTCCACAGCGGACGCGCCGCCAGCCCCGCGAGCATCGCGCTCTCGGCCACCACCAGCAGCAGCGCCGCCACCGCCGCGAGCACACCCAGCGTGCGGGTCGCGCCGCTTGCCGCCGGCTGCTTCCAGGCCGCCAGCAGGTAGAGGAGGGCCAGCACTGTCGCGGCGGCCAGCGTCCAGAAGTCCCAGGTCATCGGCGAGGTGAAGCGGCCCGCCGTGGCGATGCGCCAGCTGTTCAGCGGGTCGCCCAGGTCCAGGGCGATGAGCACGCCCGCCGTCACAAAGGCCGCCAGCGCCAGCAGCAGCGTGCTCCGCCGCCGGGCGATGCCCAGGGCCGGCAGGAACTCGCCCAGGGCCGCCAGCAGCACCAGCCCCGCCCCGGCCCCCGCAGCCACGAAGAAGCCGGCGATGTACAGCCCCCAGACCACCTGCTGGCTCAGCCCGGTGACCTGCAGCCCCTGGCTGAGCTGCACCCCCCAGGCCACGCCGATGGCCACCAGGGCGACGAAGAGCAGCGCCAGGCTGCCCACTGGCAGCGGCGCGCCGCTCCGGTCCGTTGGTTTCACAGTTGTCGTCGTCATCGCTGCTCTCTCCTATCCGTTGATGTAGAAGACCGAGGGCTCGGTGCCCAGCTCGGGATGCAGGGGTTTGGCCCCCTTCTGCACCACCAGCTGCGCGACCTCGCTCGTCGGGTCGTCCAGGTCGCCGAAGATGCGTGCCCGTGCCGGGCAGGTCTGCACGCAGGCCGGCTCCAGCCCCTCCTCGAGGCGGTCGCGGCAGAAGTCGCACTTGCTGACCGCGCCGGCTTTGTGCTCGGCGTAGCGCAGCGCTTCGTAGGGCGTCAGCCCCTTGTCGGGGAAGTAGCCTTCCGGCTCGCCGAAGTGGAAGCTGCGGGCATCGTAGGGGCAGGCGAGCATGCAGTAGCGGCAGCCCACGCACTTCTCGGCGTCCACCGTGACGATGCCGTCCTCGTGCTGCACCGTCGCCCCCGTCGGGCAGACCTCCACGCACGGTGCTTCCGCACAGTGGTTGCACAGGATGGGTTGGTAGGTCATCCGTGCATTAGGATAGGTGCCCGTCTCTGAAAGCAGCACGCGGGTGAAGAAGATACCCGGTCCTGTTCCGTTTTTCTGTTTGCAGGCAATTGTGCAGGCGTTACAGCCGACACAACGCTGCAAGTCTATTACCATTCCGTATCGCATTTCAGGTCCTCCTATGCCTTGTAGACCTTGACGGCCGGGGCACCGTTAAAGCCGGCGCTGATCGGATCAACGTCACGTGGCTCACGCGACATGAGCGAGTTGAAGTGCAGCCCCCTGAGGGCCACCGGGTTCATCTGCTTGCTCGAGTGGCCGAAGAGACCGGCGATACCGACTACTTCAGGGTGAAGCCCCTCTGTCAGCCTGACCGTGCCCTTGATTTTTCCGCCGTACGCCGACTCAACCCAGACTTCATCCCCGTCACGAAGACCGCGTGACTCTGCGGTCTTTCGATTCAAACAGACGAAGTGCAGATAGGGGTCGTGAGTCGCCGCATCGTGCAGCCAGGGGTTCTCGGCTGAGCCGCCGACGCCGAATGAGAATTGCGCCGTCTTCCAGTTCACAGCCTTGACATCGAACTCAGCCGGGAACTCGCGCGGCGGGTCGATCCACCGGGGAACCGGCACGTAGTAAGAGGCGATAGCGTCGATGGACCAGCCCGGCGGTTCGGCGCCAGCCGCTTCCAGGTTTGCCTTGAGCTCCTCGCCCATACGGAGCAGGTGGTCCATGTAGATGGCATAACGGGTCTGGCCCATTGGGAAGCCGCCATAGGGATAGGTGCTTTTCACCGGCAACATCTTGTTGATGGCGAAGCTCGACTTGTGACGCAGATCGTCCACATCGGCAGTGCCGCCCGTGTTGCCGTTCAACATCAGTTGGACCAACTCTTTCGGCGTGTACACCTTGTTCAGATCGAGGAAGTACGGCTCGGTGACACGATATGGGGCAAACGCGTTACTGTTGAGCAGGGCGTTCACACCGTTTTCACCAAAGAGGATGTCCAGCCGGCGAGCCAGCTCGATGAAGACCTCGTCCGGTTGCCGGGAGTCATAGACGCGATCGATAACCTGCTGGGCCACCAGCGTGAAGACCGCATTCTTCGGCCCTTCTGGCGTGTTGGTTACGGCGCCGCGATTACCCGCCGCGTAGCGTTCAAGCCCACCGGCCTCTGGCAGGACGATGTCGGCCATCAGCGTTGGTTCGTCAATGGTGTGCGACAGCGCAAAGATGAACCTGAACTTGCGCATAGCATCAATGACGTACTGGGGCTCGTACATACGCAGCACTGCATTTCCGCCCCACACGAAGAGAACTTCCGGCTCGTATGGCAAGGCATGCTCTTCCGGGTGCAGGATAGCGTGAAACGTGACGTGCGGATTATCGTGCGAGTACGGGAAATAGGTCTTGCCGTCAACGCGGTCGGGCGGGTAGACAAACTTGCGCGGAACGGCCTCAACCTTCGGCCGCACCACGCCGTCCTCGTCGGGCGCCAGCGCCATGGGAATCGGCGTGCTCTTGTGTGCGGGTCCCACGCTACCGGAGCCGCCACCCGGAACGTCCAGGGCCCCGACGAGCATGTTAACCATAATCGCCGCGCAGTGGTAGACGCCCCCGTAGTAATGGGTGATGGAGCCACGACCTGACTCAAGGCAGACGGGCCGGTAGGGGAACTCAGTTCCCTCGATCATGATCGTGCTGCCGATCTGTGCGTTATCCACAAACTCGCGGGCGAGACGACGAATCGTGGCGGCTGGAATTGTGGTCTTCTCTTCAGCCCATTCGGGTGTATAGGCAGCCATCGTTTCCTTATAGATCTGGAATCCGGGCCGGCACTTTACGCCGTTGACTTCGAACTCACCTTCCAGCGCGTAGTCCACAAACGAGGGGTCGTCAAAGACCTTTGCTTTGCCTTCCTCTGGATCCCACATCAGGGGCTTATTGGTCGCTGCGTCGCGTACGTAGTGTCCATCCGGCCCGATGAGATAGGGACCGTTGGTACGCCGCTTGATAAATACCACGTCGAACCGGTTCAGCTCGTAGAGAATGACGTGCTGGAGCGCCAGTACGAAAGCCAGATCTGTACCCGGTCGGATGGGGACCCACTCTCCTTTAGAGGATTCGATGTTTGCATGTGGGTCTACCGAGACGACCTTCATCCCGCGCGCGACAGCGTTGGCAAAACCCGAAGAGCTATCGGCATACCCCTGGCTGGCCGCGCTGCCCTGCCCGACAAAAATCAGGTACTTGGTGTAATCGGAGTCAAAGCCCGGACCGGTGAAGTTGCCCAGCAGAAGGGACGAGCCGAAGTGAACGGAGCAATTGGGGCCATCTACCTCGATGTAGTTTGGCGTACCGAAAGCCTCGCAGAACTCCATGCCTTCCAGCATGCTGCCGGAACGCGCAAAGCCATTGTTCCAGATGAATTTGTGTGGGTCGTCTTCGCGAACCCGGCGTAGTTCCTGTTCAATGGCGTCAAGCGCTTCGTCCCACGTTATCTCTACCCAGCCCGGATCCTCGTCCAGCCCCTTCTTTGGATTGGTCCGCTTGAGGGGTGACTTGATGCGATAGGGGTTGTAAACCGACATGAGGGTCGCATTGCCACGGGAGCAAAGGGCACCCTGGTTGGTGGGGCAGTTGACGTCGCCTTCAATCTGCACCGCAACGCCATCTTTCACCCGGACGCGAATACCGCATGGTGGCAGGGCGCATTGCCGGCACCAGCTATAGACCCATTCTGAACCGTTCTTTTGGGCTGGCATGGCCTCGCCCAGCGCCGTCTTCTTCCCTTCATCAAACAAGCGCTCGCCGACGGCAGCGACAGCCGCCGTCGCCGCCGACGCCTTGAGGAACTGCCGGCGGGTTAGCTCGACTTTCGGTATCAACTCTTTCGGTATCATCTCACTCATCGTGTCCTCCTTGACTGGTCTGCTTCGTCCAAGGAATGCTCTGCTGGCTCGCCGGCCAGCTCCTCCAGCAGCCCCTTCATCAGCAACAGCGCCCCGCCGTAGAAGGCCGTCCGCGCCTCGGCGGCGGCGCTGTCGCAGTAGCGGGCTGCCCACTGTCCCACATGGTCCTCCACAAAGGCCGCCTCGGCCTCGGACCATCGCTCAATCGCCACCTCCTCTCCTTGCTCGTAGGCCAGCGCCTGCTGCTCGCAGACGTAGCGCAGGTAGTCCAGCTCCAGCCCCAGGTAGTCCAGCCGGTTCCCCGCGCTGCCCCCCGCCGGCCCCACGCCCTGCTCCCGGTAGACACGGGCTACCGCCTGCAGCGCCCCCAGCGGGTCGCCGCCCCGCCAGAGACCCTCGTAGGGCGGCGGCGGGCCGTACCCCGGCTGCACCCCCCGGAACAGCCGCGTCCAGTCCACCGCCAGGGCCGTGGCCACCTCTTCCTCGCTCTGCCCGCTGGTCTGCTCGACAAAGGCCGCCATCTGCTGCAGCCCCTGCCGCACCGCTTCCCCGGCGGCCTCCCCCTCCACCAGCCCCAGGAAGCCCTCGACCCCCACCGCCCGCAGCCGCCGCACCAGGCTCACCTCCGGCCGCTGGTTGCACAGGAGCGCCAGGAAGCCGTAGGCGCCGGCCCGCGCCCGGGCTGCGCCAGCCGGGCTTGCCGCTTCCTGCGCCGCTCCACTCCCCGTCCCCTTCCCTCGTTCTGCTTCGACACTGCGAATCACTGCTTGCATATCTTCACCTTTCCCAATCGTCGCCCGCCGGGCGCTGACGATGGTGACGTCGTTGTTCTGCAGGTTGACGAGAATCGTGACCGTCTCCGGCTGGCGGCGGGTCAGCGCCAGCAGCTCGCCGAGCACCGGCCCCTCCATCCGGCTCTCGTCGACCAGGACGATGGCCGGTTGCTCGGCGGCGATACAGCCGGCTGCCTGTTCGGGGGTAACCTGGACGATGCTGGCTCCCGCTTCCTGAAGAGTGTGGCTCAACACCTCGGCGAAGAGCGGGTTGGCGCTGACCAGAACAATCGACATCATGGCCCCCAGGTGCCGGCTGCGACGACACCCTCAGCATACCGGACTGCCCCCAGCGCCAGTAGCCTCCTTCGTCCATGCTCCCCCACCCGATGGGTTACAAATTAAGGACCCGATCGGATACCAGGGGGTACCCGATCGGGTCCTCTCCCCATCGTGGAACGCGCCCCTGCTTAAGCTCGTGGCCCGGTCGGGGAAATGGGACCTGACATGGCGTCTCGTCCAGAGCGGGTCATGAACTTACCCTCTAAGGAAGGCAGCGGCCGGGATAGGTTTCCTCCGTGGAAAGGAAAGCTTACCCCGACGATATAGGTGACGGAGAATGGACGTTCGCCGCGCCCTGCCTGACTTTACCCAGCGAAGAGGCGCTGCAGCGCGGGCACGCCCTTCAAGAAGCGCTCAACGGCCGGCGCCACATCGCTTGCTCAGGCGCCCTGGC
>JAAYYY010000638.1 GCA_012515125.1 Chloroflexota bacterium | reverse complement strand
TCCAGGACGGCGTCGTTAGCCAGCGTCATCGCCTTAATCAGCAGCGCAAGACTGCGCTCGGGGGCAGCCAGCTCGGGATCGGCTTCCGCGCCCTCCTTCCAGACGGGCACGCCTTTCTCCAGAATGGCATCCACGGACAGGGTATCGCCCGCTACGTCGAGGACGGTGACGGTCATCCGGTTCTCGGTCAGGGTGCCGGTCTTATCGGAGCAAATCGTCGTCACCGAGCCGAGCGTTTCCACGGCCGGCAGCTTGCGGATCAGGGCGTTGCGCTTCAACATGCGCTGCGAGCCCAGCGCGAGCGTGATGGTGACCACAGCCGGCAGCCCTTCGGGCACGGCAGCGACAGCCATACTGATCGCGGTCAGGATGAGGACCGACCACTCCTCGCCGCGCAGCCAGCCGAAGAGAATCACGATGGCGACAATCCCCAGCGCGGCGACAGCCAGCGCCTTGCCCACCCCGGCGAGACGGCGCTGCAGCGGCGTCTGCTCCTGGCCCACTTCCTGGATCATGTCGGCGATCTTGCCCAGCTCCGTGTTCATGCCGGTGGCCGTAACCACCATCGTGCCGCGGCCATAGGTGATGGCTGTGCCCATGAACACCATGTTGACGAGATCGCCCAGGGGGTGGTCGCTCCCCGTGATGACCCGGTCGCGCTTGTCCACCGGCTCGGATTCGCCGGTGAGGGCCGCCTCCTGCGCCTTCAAGTTGACGCTCTCGACCAGCCGGCCATCCGCCGGCACTTTGTTGCCGGCCTCCAGCTGGACAATATCGCCGGGCACGACTTCCCGCGCGGACACCTCGACCAGGTGCCCGTCGCGGAGCAGGCGCACGGTCGGCACGGCCATCTTCTTCAGCGCCGCTACGGCCTGTTCGGCGCGGTATTCCTGGCTATAACCCAGCACGGCGTTCATCACCACGATGGCCAGGATGACGATCGCATCGATCGTCTCGCCGAGGGCGTAGGAGATACCGGCGGCGATGATCAGGATGATGACCATGATCTCGGTGAACTGCTCCAGCAGGATGCGCCACCGGCTCTTAACTCCCCTGTCTTCCAGCTCGTTGGGGCCATACTGCTCCAGCCGGGCCGCCGCTTCGGCGCTGGACAGGCCGCTTGCGGCGTCCGTCTGGAGGGCAGCAAGCACCTCTTCTTTCGTTTGTTCGTACCACTCACTCATGGGGTTGTGTTTTCCTCGCTGCAATTCACGACCGGCGTTATGGGCACACAATCCACAGGGCGGTCGCATTGCCGCCAATCAACTTCTGAAGAATATCAGAGGGATAACGCAGCGCAAAATGGGACCGGGCACAAATATATGCACATTTCTCGGAAAGACTATAATACCTCCTCCGGAGGTTCATAGATATGACTGATTTTTACGTTCCCAGGCGCGCCGTCTTCATCTACGCGCATCCCGACGACATCGAGTTCAGCGTTGCCGGCACGGCAGCCCGCTGGGCGCGGGCAGGCAGTGAGATCACCTACGTCGTGATTACCGACGGCAACGTGGGCACGCACGATCTGGAGACGACGGCGGCGCGCATCGCCGAGATCCGCCGCCAGGAACAGGAAGCGGCCGCCAGAGTAGCCGGTGCGGCGCGCTGCATCTTCCTCGGTTACCCCGACGGCCTGCTGGAGCCGACGCTGGCGCTGCGCAAAGAGCTGGTCGCCGTCATCCGCCGCTACCGGCCGAACGCGGTCGTCTGCGGCGACCCCACGGTCTTCTTCCCCAGCGATACGCGCATCAACCACCCGGACCACCGGGCGGCCGCCACTGCAGCGCTTGACGCCACCTTTCCGGCGGCCGAGATGCACCTGCTCTATCCGGAGCTGGAAGCAGATGGCCTGCAGCCGCACAAGGTGAACTACGTCTACGTCTCCAACCCGCGCGAGGCCAGCTATTACGTGGACATCACAGAGACCATCGACGTGAAGATCGAGGCGCTGCGCCAGCACAAAAGCCAGTTGGGCGACTGGGATCCGGAAGAGCCGATTAAGACGTGGGCAGCCAACGTGGGCAAGAAGGTGGGCTTCAAATACGCCGAAGGCTTCCGCCTGCTCACGCTGAAGGAGGACGAGGGCGAGGAGTAAATCGCGCCACACACCCGCCATCAGGTTGGAATCCTGGCCTGCGTGCAGTAAACTGGGGGCATCTCTCGTGCGAAGGCATCGTGCCTGCTGCCAGTGCCCACTATCTGGAGGATCGGCATGAAGTTCAAGACCATCATCGAACCGTTCCGCATCAAGACCGTCGAGCCCATCCGGCAGACGACGGTTGCCGAGCGGCTGGCGGCGCTGGAGGCCGCGCACTACAATCTCTTCCTATTGCCGGCCGAAGCGGTGCTGATTGACCTGCTGACCGACTCCGGCACCGGGGCGATGTCTTCGCACCAATGGGCGGGAATGATGCGCGGCGACGAGTCCTACGCCGGGGCGAGCAGCTTCTACCGCTTTGAGGAATCGGTGCGCACCGT
>JAAYYY010000637.1 GCA_012515125.1 Chloroflexota bacterium | reverse complement strand
TACTCCTTCTGCTGCTGCAGCAGGCGGCTGCGCGCGCTCTCGAGGGCCAGCTCGTGAGGACGCCGCTCGCGCTGCAGGGCATGGTAACGATCCGCCTTCTCCTGCCAGCCCTGCCAGACGCTCGCGGCCTCCTGCCAGGCGGCGAAGGCGGCCTGGATCGTCTCGGCGTCTTGCAGCAGCGCCTCGACCCGCGACAGCTCTTGCTCGCGTTTCTGCCGCGCCTGGGCCAGCTCGGCGGCGCGTGCCTCCGCCTTGACGAGCGAGGCATGCAGATTCTTTAGCTGCTCTCTCTGCTGCCTGACGGCGGCTTCCGTACGGCGCATCTGCTCGACGATTGTCTCCTGCATCTGCCGCCGCCCTTTGAGATCGGCGTGGTGCTTTTCGGCCTGCACCAGCTCCTCGCGGCGCACCTCTTCCTGGGCCAGCTCCTCGTCTATCGCCTGGATCTGCGCGTCGAGGCGCTCACGCTTTGTTTCCTCTTCAAGGCGGCGCTTGCGCGCGGCATCACGGTAAGCATCCCAGCGATTCACGCCGAGCAGCTCCGCGAGGATCTCCTTACGTTTGCCCGGCGTCTTCGTCGTGAACTCGTCGGCGCGCCCCTGCAGGAAAAAGCTGACGTTGACGAAGGTGTCGTAGTTCATGCGTAGAAGCTGCTCGATGGCGGCCTGTGTGGCGCGCACGCCCGTCTCGCTGAGGCTGCGCCAGTCGCCGTCGGCCGAACAGACCTGCAGCTCCAGCGAGCTATTGCGTCCCGGCTGCTTCTGGCGGATGACGCGATAGGTGGCGCCCTCCAGCGCAAACTCCAGACGGACTTCGGCCTGTTGCCCCTCGCGCCCGGCGCGCCGGTTGACAATGTCGTCGTCGCTCTTGCTGCGGCTCTTGCCGAAAAGCGCCCAGGTGATGGCGTCGAGCAGGCTCGACTTTCCGGCGCCGTTGTGCCCGGCGATACAGGCCAGGTCCAGGCCGTCAAAATCCAGCACCGTCGTCTCGCGGTACGAGAGGAAGTTGGTTAGCTCTAAGCGAATTGGAATCATAGCCGTTCTTCACCAGGGCAGGCGGCGAAACCGCCGCTATACGTCGACCCCTCCCAACACGTCCCGCGCCAGGTCACGCATGATGGCGATTTCCTCCTCGTCCATTTCTTTGTCGCGCCAGTGCAGGACAAGTAGCTCTTCGGGCGCCATAGACTCGATGCCCATACCAACCGGAAGCCGCGAGCGATTGGTGTGGGTGTGGTGCTTGACCAGCCGCAGCTCAAATGCCTCGGCGAAATGCTCGCGGATCTCTTTTTCGTCCAGCAGCCCTTCCCAGTCGCGGGGGTAGCTGAAACGCAGCCGGCATACGGCGTCGCGCACCCGCTCCGCAGGCGGCAGCTGGCGGCGCACGTCGCTCATGAAGCTCTCGAACTTCTCCGTCTTGATGACCACGTCGATGTAGCGGCGCGTGTTCAGCGGGACGAATTCCCAGGTCGTGCTGCCGGGGCTGACTTCCGCCAGGACGAAGCCCTTCGTTTCGTTGACCTCGCCAAAGTCAATACGCTCGATCGAGCCGGAATAGACGACCGGCGGGTGGTTGTCGCCGTTCAGGCTCTGGTGTTTGTGGATGTGGCCGAGCGCCACGTAATCCCAGCGTTTGTCGCGCACGAGGGCCGGGCTGAGCGTCAGCTCGTAACCCAGATTCACCGTGCGCTCGCTGCTGTAGGTGGCCCCCATGCCGCTGACGCTGGCGTGGGCCAGCAGAATGAGCGGCAGCTCCGGGTTGGCCCGGGTCATCGCCCGCGCCAGCCCGTCGGCAATGCGCTCTTCCAGCATCATGTCCACGTCGTCGTTACTGCGCCCGTAGGTCTCCTCGCGCGTCAGCAGAGCGCTGCGCGAGATCCAGGGCAGCGTGGCGACATAGGCGGGCACGCCCAGCTCATCCGGGCCCAGCAGGCCAAGCCG
>JAAYYY010000636.1 GCA_012515125.1 Chloroflexota bacterium | reverse complement strand
CTGAGATAGTCGTGGACCTGCACGAGACCCGATTCCTGGGCATCGGCGAGCAGCTTGGCGACGTTACGCGCGGCCCGCGCCTCGCCCGCCTTGTGCAACGCCGCCAGGTAATCGCTTTCTTCCAGGTAGCGCTGCAGCAGCGTCGCCGTATCCAGCCGGCCGGCTGCCTGCCGCAGCCCGGCGAGCAGCGCTATCGCCCGCTGCGCCTCGGGCGACGTGTCCTGCTCCAGCGCCGACCAGAGAGTGGGTATCTCCTCCGCTAGCTGGCGGGAGCGCAGCCGGTAGAGGGCCACGTCGTCAAAGCCGATGACCGGCGAGCGCAGGAAGCCGAAGAGGGCGAGATCGTCTGCGGGATCGACGATGGCCTCCAGGCTGTTGAGCAGGTCGCGGATCTCCGGCCGGTCGTAGAAGCCGCGCCCGGAGATCGTCTGGTATGGAATGCCCTGTTTTTCGAGCGCGTCCTCGTAAAAGGCGAACGAAGCCGACGAGCGGCAGAGGATGGCAATATGCTGGTAGCGCAGCCCCGGCTGTCCGGCGACGAGCGCGGCGATACGCGCCGCGCAGGCCGCCGCCGCGCGCGGGAGGGCATCGTCCTTCGCGCCCGGCGCCAGCTCCAGCTCGACGTAGGGGCCTGAGAGCCCGTGGTCGGGCTCTTCCCGGAAGTGGCGCAGCGGCGCAAACGGTACGCGCCACGGCTCGGCCGGCGACCCGCTCTCCATCACGCTGGGCAGGAAAGCGTTCAGCGCCTGCAGTAGACCGGCGTGAGGCCGGTAGGAGACGGTCAGCTCGTGCGCTGCGCCGCCGGCAGCCAGAATACGCTCCTGCTCCTGGCGGAAGACCTCGACCTCGGCGCCCCGGAAGCGGTAAATCGACTGCTTGCCGTCGCCGACGATGAACAGGTTGCCGTGGTCGCCGCAGAGCGCGTTGACTATCTGCCGCTGCCGGTCGTTGGTGTCCTGATACTCGTCAACGAGCAGGGCGTCGAGCTGCTGCTGCCAGAAGGCGCGCACGTGCGCGTGCTCGCTGAGCAGGGTCAGGGCCAGCTCTTCCAGGTCGTCAAAATCCAGCGCCTCGCGTTCGTGCTTGCGCGTGCGGTAGAGCGCGGCGGCGCGGGCGACGAGCCGGTCGAGGGGCTGCTGCAGCTCGGCCAGGAGGCGGTCGGCGTCGTGGCAGGCGGCGGGCAGCTTTCCGGGGCCACTTTTCCAGTGATCGCGCAGCTCTTTGAGCAGCGCCGAGACCTGCTTCTTGTCGTCCGCGCCGCCGGGCCACGCCTTCTGGCTGCCGCCCACCAGATTGATCTCGCCCAGCGCCGAGAGCGCCCGCCAGGGGTCTGTAGCGACGCGGGCTGCGTCGAAGGCGTCCAGCGCCAGCGCCCGCTGCAGGGCCATCCTGTCGTCTGGATCGACCGGGGCGATCTCTTCCAGCTCGGCCCGCAGGCTCGCTACCTCGGGCTCCTGCAGGAAGGCGGCGGCGGCCTGCTGCCGGGCTTCGGCGAGCCGCTGCTCCCACAGCGCCAGCCGCTCATCTGCCGTGGTCGGGCCAGACGCTACACCGCCCTTCAGCAGCAGCTCGGAGAGCATCGCATGCAGCCCGGCGGCGCCCACGCTGCGGAACAGGATATGCAGCTCCGGCTGTTCGACGGCCCAGGCGAGGCTGTCCACGACGACTTCGCTGCGCAGCCAGGCGGCGCTGCCTTCCTCCAGCATGTCGAAGCGGGGGTCGATGCCGGCCTCCGCCGGGTGCGTGCGCAGGATCTGGGCGCACAGTTCGTGAATGGTGCCGATACGCGCGGCATCGAGACCGGTCAGGAGCTGTTCCCAGTGGGCGGCCTGAGGGCTGCCTGCGGGCATTTCCCGGACGTACCTATCGATGGCCTCGCGCACGCGATTGCGCATCTCTCGCGCCGCCTTCCGCGTGAAGGTGATAGCGGCGATGCGCCGGGGCGGGAACCCCTTTTCGAGCAGGGCGAGGTAGCGGGCGACGAGGCTGCGCGTTTTGCCGGCGCCGGCGCCCGCCGTCATGACCAACGCCCGGTGGCTCAGCTCCAGCGCCGGCCTTTGCTCGTCGCTGACTGCGATGAAGGAGAGGGGTGAGGGCGGCTCGTTCATGGGCTGAACCTCGGGCGGAGATGCCAGCAGAAGGCCGACGCCGCACAGAAGGGCGGGCAGCCGCCGGCCGGTGGCTGCGGCCCGAACTGGCCCTGCCGCACGCCTTCCACGGTCCGCAGCGTATGTTCGACGGCGGTCGCCACGTGCTGTTCGACGTTGTCCGGGCCGAGCCGGAGCGAGCTGGGCCGCGCGTCCCTGACCGACCAGTAGAAGGCGTCGCTAACCCGGCCGAGGCGCAGCGCCTTTTCGGCAGCCAGCGCGTAAAGCGGGAGCTGGACGTGCTCGCCCCGTTCCAGTCCGGTAGCGCTGTATCGCTGGTAGCCGGCCGATTTGTAATCGACGATGCGCACCCGGCCCTGCTCGTCGCGGTCGATACGGTCGATGACGCCGCGCAGCAGGATGGTTTCGCCATTGGCGACCAGCTTCAGGGGCTGCGCGGAGCCGAACCGGCGCTCGAAGTCCAGCGGGGTGTAGCCATCGGCCATCTCGGCCAGCGCCTGCAGCGTCCGTCCAACCGTGACGGTAATTTCGGCGCGGCTTTGCTCCCACCACGCGGCCGGCCGGAAGCCATACGTCTCGGGTGCGGCGTCGAGGATGCGCGGGGCCACTGCCTCCAGCGCCGCCAGCAGGATATCCGCGTTGCCGCG
>JAAYYY010000635.1 GCA_012515125.1 Chloroflexota bacterium | reverse complement strand
TGGTCCTGCGCGCCACCCTGCTGCTCCTCTTCGTGCAGATGCTCGGCACGCTGCTGCCGATTGTCTTCTTCCCGTCCGAAGTGTTCCTGCGCGTGCCCTACGCGCCGACCCTCGAAGGGCAGTACATCATCAAGAACCTCGTGCTGATCAGTGCCGGCCTCGTTATCGGCGCGACCGTGCGCGGCGGCTGGATGGTCCCGGAGCGCTGGAAGGCAGCGGAGGACCGGCCCGAAGGGGTCTGAGACGGGCGCTTTTGTCCTTTATGTGGAGCCGGAACCGCTCTGCCATATAATCGGCCTCCATGCGCCGATTTCTGTTGCTTCTCTTCCTGGCTCTGACGCTTGCCGCCTGCAGTCCGCCGGCCGACGAAGCCACACCAGCGCCGCCAGAGCCGCCGGCTGTGCCGCGCCCCACGCCGACGACGGAACCGCCACCGCCGGCCGTCGTGGCGCCAGAGGTGACCGCAACCCTGCCGGCCTCCGATGCTGTCCCCGCCGGGTTTGCGCCGCCTGACCTGCGCTACCTCGGCGATGCCTTCGACAGATACCTCGACGCGCAGGAAAACATCCTCGCCAGCTATGCCATCATCGACCTGGAGACCGGGCAGGAGGTCACACACAACGGCGACCTGGCGATCAGCGGCACGAGCATGGTCAAAATCCCCATCCTGGTCGAGACTTACCGCGTTCTGGACGAGCCGCGAACACCCGCCGAGACCCGGGTAATCACCGAGACGGCGACGCTATCGGGCAACTACACTGCCAACCTGCTCCTGGAGTGGATTGCCGGACAGCCCGACCCCTTTGCCGGAGCCGAGATCGTGACTACGGCGATGCGCCGGCTTGGCCTTTACAATACCTTTATCGCCGTGCCCTACGACGAGGAGCCGCGCGCCCAGTACATGCCCACTTACGTCACGCCCGCCAACCAGAAGCTGGAGCCGACGACTGACCCCGATCCCAGCATGCAGACGACGACCGCCGACATGGCCCGGCTGCTGCGGATGATTTACGACTGCCGGCAGGACGCCGGCCCGCTCCGGGTACATTATGCCGATAGCCTGTTGCCCGAGGAGTGCGCCGCCATCATCGAGGTCATGACCCATAACCGCATCGACGCTTTCCTCGAAGAGGGCGTACCGGCAGAGGTGCCGCTGGCCCACAAACACGGCTGGGTAGGCGACACGCATGGCGACGCCGGCCTCGTGCTCGCCGAGCACCCCTACGTGCTAGTCGTCGCCCTCCACCGCCCCGGCTGGCTGGAATGGGCCGACAGCACCGTTTTTATCGCCGAGCTTTCCCGCCTGGCCTACGCCCATTTCACCGATCCCAACGCCTATCCGGCTGTTGTGCTGGCGGCCCCGCTTCCGCCGCTGCCCAGCCCCACGCCGGTGCCCGACCTGCCCCTGGCCTACGTCGCCGGCACAGGGGGCGCCGGCCTGACCCTGCGCGATGGACCGGGCGGCGACGAGCTAACGATCCTTCCCGAGGGCATTCCCGTCTATCTGCTGCCCACAGAGGCGGCGAGCAGCGGCGGCGTCGCCTGGCGCCAGGTGC
>JAAYYY010000634.1 GCA_012515125.1 Chloroflexota bacterium | reverse complement strand
TGGTCCTGCGCGCCACCCTGCTGCTCCTCTTCGTGCAGATGCTCGGCACGCTGCTGCCGATTGTCTTCTTCCCGTCCGAAGTGTTCCTGCGCGTGCCCTACGCGCCGACCCTCGAAGGGCAGTACATTATCAAGAACCTCGTGCTGATCAGCGCCGGCCTCGTTATCGGCGCGACCGTGCGCGGCGGCTGGATGGTCCCGGAGCGCTGGAAGGCGGCGGAGGACCGGCCCGAGGGGGTCTGAGCCAGACGCTTTTGTGCTCCGTGTGGAGCCGGAGACGCTCTGCCATATAATCGGCCTCCATGCGCCGATTTCTGTTGCTTCTCTTTCTGGCCCAGACGCTTGCCGCCTGCAGTCCGCCGGCCAGCGTTGCCACCCCGGCGCTGCCTGAGCCGCCACCCGTGTCCCGCCCTACGCCGACGACAGAGCCACCCCCGCCGCCCGCCATCGTGGCGCCAGAGGTAACCGCAACCCTACCGGCCTCCGATGCTGCGCCGGCCGAGTTTGCGCCGCCCGACCTGCGCTACCTCGGCGATGCCTTCGACCGATACCTCGACGCGCAGGAAAACATCCTCGCCAGCTATACCATCATCGACCTGGAGACCGGGCAGGAGGTCACACACAACGGCGACCTGGCGATCAGCGGCACGAGCATGGTCAAGATCCCGATCCTGGTCGAGACTTACCGCGTTCTGGACGAGCCGCCAACACCCGCCGAGACCCGGGTGATCACCGAGACGGCGACGCTGTCGGGCAACTACACAGCCAACCTGCTCCTGGAGTGGATCGCCGGGCAGCCAGACCCCTTTGCCGGAGCCGAGGTCGTGACCACGGCGATGCGCCGGCTCGGCCTTTACAATACATTCATCGCCGTACCCTACGACGAGGAGCCGCGCGCCCAGTACATGCCCACGTACGTCACGCCCGCCAACCAGAAGCTGGAGCCGACGACTGACCCCGATCCCAGCATGCAGACGACGACCGCCGACTTGGCCCGGCTGCTGCAGATGATTTACGACTGCCGGCAGGACGCCGGCCCGCTCCGGGTACATTATGCCGATAGCCTGTTGCCCGAGGAGTGCGCCGCCATTATCGAGGTCATGACCCACAACCGCATCGACGCTTTCATCGAAGAGGGCGTACCGGCAGAGGTGCCGCTGGCCCACAAACATGGCTGGGTGGGCGACACGCATGGCGACGCCGGCCTCGTTCTTGCCGAGCATCCCTACGTGCTCGTCGTCGCCCTGCACCGCCCCGGCTGGCTGGAATGGGCCGACAGCACCGTTTTTATCGCCGAGCTTTCCCGCCTGGCCTACGCCCATTTCACCGATCCCAACGCCTATCCGGCTGCCGTGCTGGCGGCGCCGCTTCCGCCGCTGCCCAGTCCCACGCCGGTGCCCGACCTGCCCCTGGCCTACGTCGCTGGCACGGGAGGCGCCGGCCTGACCCTGCGCGATGGACCGGGCGGCGACGAGCTAACGATCCTTCCCGAGGGCATTCCCGTCTATCTGCTGCCCACAGAGGCGGCGAGCAGCGGCGGCGTCGCCTGGCGCCAGGTGC
>JAAYYY010000633.1 GCA_012515125.1 Chloroflexota bacterium | reverse complement strand
GTCGTCCCACTTCCGAGGAAAACCGTATCCCCGGGCTTGATCAGCCGGGCCACAGCCTGGCCGATTCGTTCCTTGTCGTGCGCCTGCTCGTCCGCCCTTTCCAGAATAGGCAGCTCCGGAGGCGACTGTCCAATCCGGATGGCGCCGCCACGAACGCGCTGAACCTTCCCTTCCCTGGCCAGGGTCGCCAGATCGCGCCTGGCCGTTGCTTCGCTGACTGAAAAGGCCTCACAAATGGCGGCGACACTGATGCGCTTTTCCTGCTCTACCAGTTCGTGAATGGCGCGCTGCCTTTCGATGCTGGACAACTCTAGTTCCAACCTAAACCCTCTCAATGCTGATTTTTGGATGGTCTGGCCCACGACTCCCATCACTCCCTCTTATGCTAACATATCAATCATAAACAAGCAAGCGTTTATGATTGTTTCTGCCGGTTGGCAGCCATAGTCTACTGATTTCGAGCACTCCGTAGAAAAACGGCTCCCCGTTCTGCTCTCCTGAGTAAAGCGCTCGGGTACCTTGTCGCCCTTCCCGTATACCGACCCTTGAGGTGACATTTGTCGCCGACTAGCTGGAGAAATAGCACTGCCTGCCGGCCTGTACAATCGCCATAATAGCCTCATGAGGCGGCTTATCTGGTCTCTGCTATGGCTGCTTGCCCTCTTCGTGCTGCTCGGCCTCGCGCTGCGCACGCTGGGCTCGCGGCTTCTCCACGACGTCCAGCGCCAGGCACGCATGGACAATGCCGAAATGCTGGAAGTGGCGCTCCAGCACGCCTTCCTCACCAACGACTTTGAGATGGTCCAGCACATGGTGATGAGTGCCGGCAGTTATGGCGAAACGGCAGCGGTCCGCCTCGTCAGCCGAGAAGGCGAGGTCCTCGCCAGTACCAGACCGGATGAAATCGGCGTTCGCCTGGACCCAAAAGGCGAACAGTGTGCCAGCTGCCATGAAGCCGGCGCTACCCAACTGGCGACCAGCGGGCGGCTCAGGCCACCGGATGGGCACGAAGAGACGTTTATCACGGCCAACCGCATTGACAATAAAATCGCCTGCCAGCAGTGCCATGCCGGGGAGCAACCTGGGCTGGGCGTTATCCTCGTCGAAAACCGGGCCACTTCCCTGGACGGCTGGCTGGCCCGTCTGGACCGCTGGCTGCTTGCCGGTGGGTTTGCAACTTACGCTGTCCTGGCAGCCGGCCGGGTCGCGAGCACTCACCTACGCGCCGCTCCCGGCCGGCGATGGCTGCCGGACGCCGAGACCAGCCTTCCTCCTCTAGGTAAAGAACTGCTGCCTGCAGGACAGGGGGTGGCCGACTTCCAGCAGCGCGCCTTCGATGCCCTGCTCTCCATTTCCGAAGCGATAGACGAGGAACTGAACGCAGCCCAGGTTTTCCATCGGGCCCTGCAGGCCGTGGGTGAAGCGACCGGCTTCAATGCCGTCGCCATGCGCTACTACGATGCCGAGAATGACAGCTTCCCCTTAATCGCCCAGCAGGGCATGTCGGCGGCTATGGTCCAGGAGCTGGCGGTGATACCGGCGAATAGAGGTTTCCAGGCCGAGGTCGTGCGTACCAAGAAACCAGCGGTAACCTCTGATCTGGCAACAGATCCCCGGCTGGGCGGCCGCAGCGCGCTGGAGATGGGCTACCGCAGCCTGGCCTCAGTGCCGCTGCTGGCCGACGGCGAGATCATGGGCACGATGGAGCTGGCCTCTCCTCAGGTTTATGAGTGGACGTCTGAGCAGATCCGCTGGCTGAGCCTGGTCGGGCGCACCGTCGGCGTCTTTCTGCACCAGGCCAAGCTCACCACCCATCTGCGCGACCTGGCGGTCCTCAAGGAGCGCTCGTTCATCGCCCAGGAGATCCACGATGGCCTGGCGCAGCTCATTGGCTCGATTTATGTCTGGGCGGAAGACGCGCAGCTCTCCCTCGAAGCCAGCGAGACAGAAGCTGCCCAACTGGCCCTGAAGCGCATCGACCGCACGGCGCGTGACGCCTACGCCGTCGTGCGCGAGGAGATGCTCGGCCTGCGCGATGTACCTGGACCCGGCGAAGATCTCATCCCCTATCTGGAGGGCTGCCTCGACCGTTTCCAGCGCCAGTGGGGCATTGCTGCTGTGCTGGAGGGTACCGGAGATGATAGGATGCTACCGGTTAGCGTAACGCCAGCCGCAGAAATCCAGCTATTGCGCATCCTGCAGGAAGTGCTCACGAACGT
>JAAYYY010000632.1 GCA_012515125.1 Chloroflexota bacterium | reverse complement strand
CTCCACTTCACCGGCAGCCCACGGCTGAACGACCAGATCTTGATGGGGATGCGCAGCTCGTTCTGGAGGATGATGAAGCCGTCGCGCCGCTTGCCCTTGCCCTCGATGAACTCCTGGTGCCACAGCCAGAGATCCTCGCCAAAGCCGACGCCCCGGCTGAGGACGATGTTGCTGGGCGTGATCCGCGTGGGGAAGCGGTGCAGGCGGTCGTTCACACCCCCTTCCTGATAGTCGAAGGTCTCCAGCGTCGATTCGAGTCCGGTGCATTCGCTGAAGCCGCCGAGGGCCAGCCCGCCCACGCCGCTGGCGATGGCGCTGAAGGTGCTGCTGGTGTCGATCAGCGTGATCAGGAAGTTGAAGGCTGGCAGGGGATCAAAACGCGGCAAGAGGCCCATCGCTACTCCGTGATCGCCACCGCTTCGACCGTCCGGCCGAGGCGGAAGCGGATAAACTCAAAGGGAATGGCCGGGGCGACGGCGACATCCACGACAAGCTGCCCGGCATCAACGGCGTCGGGCGGGTTGTTCGTCTCGTCGCAGCGCACCCGGTAGGCGGCTTCGGGCGTATCGCCCGCAAGCGCACCCTGGCGGCGCAGTGTTTCCAGGAACTCGCCAATGCTGAAGCGCAGGAGCTGGCGCGTGACCAGATTGTTGGGTTCAAAAACGGCCCAATACGACGATTGCTCCAGCGCTTTTTCGATCATCAAGAGCAGGCGGCGCACGTTCAGGTAGCGCCACTCGGCCGCGCTGCTCACGGTGCGGGCGCCGTAGACGTGCAGGCCCCGGCCGGGCAGGACGCGCAGGCAGTTGATGCCGCGCGGATTCAACAGCCCCTGTTCAGCGTCGCCAACCGGGTGGCTGAGGGCGCGCACGCCGTCCAGCCGGGCGTTGGCGGGCGCCCGGTGCGGGCCGGTCTGCCGGTCGGTGCGGGCGATGAGGCCGGCGACGTGCCCGCTGGGCGGCACCAGGCGCGCCCCCTCGTCGCCATCCACAACCACCCAGGGGTAGTAGAGCGCGGCGTAGCTCGTGTCGAAGCGCTGCCGCCAGGTCTGGATGGCGTCGATGGAGAGGGCCGTCTCCGGCGGGTCGAGTAGGGCGACGCGGTAGCCGGACCGACCCTGCGCAGCCATCGCCGCCTGGATCGCGGCGATCTCGTCACCGGCGAAGGACGGCGGGGTCGTTACCGGGGCGAGCGTAATGAGCAGCGGCTCAGTCACGACCTGCCGCGCCTGGGCAGTCGTCTCCAGGGAGAGATAGCCGGCCCGGTCGAAACGCAGCGCGATCTGGGCCAGCGGCAGATTCTCGAAGCGGAAGGAGCCATCGGCCGGCGTGTTCACGGCGCCCGGGTTCACGCCAAGCGGCTGCACGCGCACGCCGCGCAGCGGCGCGCCATCGGGCGCCACCACCCGGCCGGCGATCTGGCCTGGCGGCAGGGGCTCCACGTCGTCGCAGTCCACGGGCCGGGGCAGCGGCACGGCGACCGGGGCGGGCGCCGCACGCAACACGACGTCGGGCGCCGCCAGCAGGCTGATCTCGCTGACTCCGGCCAGCGCGTCGAGCGCCGCCAGAAAATCGTCTGCTTCCACCGTCGCCAGGCCATCGCGCCCGCCGGTCAGCGGGAGATTATCGGCATCGGCGGGCCAGCGGCCGGGGTCGTTCAGGGCGGCGAGCACGCCCGCTTCGTCCGTGGGCCAGTTGGGCGATAGCGCGGCGTCGAGGAGGGCGCTGTCGGCCTGCAGCCGCCTGACGACATACTGGCTATGCTCCGGCGACAGGGTCAGGTCGGGGTGCGTCTCGACTACCTGCCCGTCGAAAGCGATGCGCAGGGTGAAGGCGACCGCCTCTACCTGCATGGGCTGCTGCGGGTCGAGGCCGAGACCCGTTAACGGCTCATCCCAGGTGACCTGCTGGAGGTGGGGAACCACGGCGACGATGCGGCGATAGGCGCTCGCTTCGGTTCCGCCCTGCGACAGGCGGACGACGGTGCCCAGTTCAAAGCCGCTCAGCGTGTCCAGATAGCTCACGCCGGCAAGCTGCGGGTCCGGTACGGCTCTCGTGGCCGAGGGGGTCGCCGCGCTGGCGGAGACGGCTATCCGGTTGCCCCAGGCGCCGGGGCTGGGATAGCGGACCGGCTCTTCGCCGCTGCGCAGCGGCTCGCCGGTCTGCGGGTCGTGGACGGCGCCGTGGCTGGCGCTGAGCACGAGCGTGGGCTGGCCGTCGAAGCCGGAAAGGGTCAGGGACGCGGGCCGGGCCTCCAGCGGGTCGGCGACGCGCACCACGTAACAGACGGCGCCGCCGTTGGTGAAAAAGCCCTGCACCGCCGGGCCGAGGTAGGCAAAGGGGAGCGCTTCGCCGAAGACGGCGACGAACTCGCGCCAGTTGCTCAGCCGGATGGGCACCAGCAGCGGGCCGCGCCCCGCATAGCCGACAAAAGCGGCGATGTCGGTGCGCAGCGGCGCGCTGGCCGGCCGGCCGCGCTCCACATATTCAAAGTAGACGCCCGGCGTGGTCAGCATCTGGCCTTACGCGACCTCCAGCACCAGCT
>JAAYYY010000631.1 GCA_012515125.1 Chloroflexota bacterium | reverse complement strand
GCCGGCACGACGTCTGGGGGCACCTTCACGGCACGCCGCGACAACCTGGTGATTACGGTCAGCGAGGGCGGCAGCATCCGCGCGCACAAGTCCATCGAGTACCGCTGCGAGGTGGAATCGCGCGGCGCGCAGATCACGATCCTGAGCATCGTTCCATCCGGCGCGTACATCAGTCAGAAAGACGTCGAAGAAGGGATGGTCCTGGTCAAGCTGGATTCCTCCTCTCTGGAGGACCAGTTGATCCAGGAGAAGATGGAACTGGCCAGCGACCAGGAGAACGAGACGAGCGCCAAGGAGGCCTACGACATTCAGGTGATTCAGAATGAGAGCGATGTCGCCGATGGGCGGCTCCAGGTCCGGTTCGCTCTGCTGGACCTTCAGAAGTACCTCGGGGCCGTTCTGGCGGAACGACTCACGCGAGATGTCAACGATGCCGTAGACCTGACCGAGTACGTCGCCCCGTTTCTGGTGGAGGTCCGAGACGATCCCAACCTGCTGGACGGCACGGCCGCCGGCCAGGAGCTGAAGCGGCTGAACGACGACATCGTTCTCGCCGAGGGCAACCTGAAGACGGCGCAGGCGAGACTGGCCGGAACGGAGAAGCTCCACGACGCCAATTATGTCTCCGAGCTGGATTTGCAGGGGGACCGGCTCACGGTTGTCAACCGGGAATTTGCCGAGCAGAACGCCAAGGTGAACTTGGACCTGTTCCTCCGGTATGATTTCCCAAAGAATGCCGAGCAGTCCCTTAGCGATTACATCGAAGCCGGACGCAAGCTGGAGCGAACGTTTGCGGAATGCCGCTCGCGCCTCGCGCAGGCCCAGGCCAAGCTGGCGAACGCCCAGGAGCGGCTCCGGGCGCAGCAGAAGCGCGTCAGCGAGCTCGAGCTGCAGATCGCCAACTGCACGATGCGCGCCAAGGCTCCGGGCCTGGTGATCTACGGCACCGGCAGCACGGGCGATATGTTCCGCGCCATGCGCGGCCGAGGAGGCGGTGGCGCCGGCAGCGGCATGATCGCCGAGGGCGAGACCGTTTTTGAGGGCCAGACGATCATCTCGATGCCCGATACGGCCACCATGGTGGCCGAGATCAGCGTGCACGAGACCGAGGTGGACAAGGTCCGTCCGGGACAGCCCGCCACGATCGTCATGGATGCGTTTCCCGACCAGGTGCTCCATGGCGAGGTGCTCGAGGTGGCTCCGCTGCCCGACCAGCAGCGCGGCTTCATGAATCCGGACCTGAAGGTGTACACGACCCTGGTGAAGATCGACGGCAGACACGACTTCCTTCGAACACGGATGTCATGCCGGGTCGAGGTTCTCGTGCGCGAGCTGGACGACGTCGTCATTGTGCCGATTCAAGTGGTGGCCAGTCGTGGAGGCCGCAAGGTGTGTTATGTCGTAACGCCGCAGGCACCGGAGGGAGAGGAACGTGAGGTGCAAACCGGCGCTTTCAACGACACCTTCGTGCAGATCGTCAGCGGTCTGGAAGATGGCGAAGAAGTGCTGCTGAATCCTCGCTTGTACACTGAATCCGCAGCCACTTCGTCGTTCCGTGAGCGGCCGCAGAGGAATGGAAGCGGTGCGAGCGACGCGAACGACTCATCCGCTGCGGCGCCGGCAGGCGAGACGATGGGGCCTACCCCGGCGACTCCGCAGATGCCGGGCGGGGTGGAGATGACCGATGAGATGAGGCAGCAGATGCGCCAGTTCAGACGTCAGGGCGATGGTCCGGGAATGCCGGGCGGCGCCGAGATGACGCCCGAGCAGCGGCAGCAGATGATGGAACGCTTCCAGCGTCAGGGCGGTGGTCCGGGAATGCCGGGCGGCGCTGAGATGACGCCCGAGCAGCGGCAACAGATGATGGAGCGTTTCCAGCGTCAAGGCGGTGGCCCGGGAATGCCCGGCGGCGCCGAGATGACGCCCGAGCAGCGGCAGCAGATGATGGAGCGTTTCCAGCGTCAGGGCGGCGGTCCAAGGGCGCCCGGCGGCGCCGAGATGACGCCTGAACAGCGTCAGCGGATGATGGAGATGACGCCCGAGCAACGCCAGCAGATGATGGAGCGTTTCCAGCGTCAGGGCGGTGGCCGCGGTCGTCGTGGCGGGAACGATCCCACGGGCGGGCAGGCCGGCCAGGAAACTCCGCCCAGCGGTCAGTCCGAGGCAGCACCGCCAGCGCCGCCGGCGGATGACCAGGCGAAGTGATGTTCCAGACCCGACAGGAGGCGAAGGATACCTGCAACGATGATAGACTTCCGTCAAGAGCTCGATTTCGACGCCGAAGGTCCCATCCTGGTGATGGAAGACTTGTGCAAGAGCTACCAACTCGGAG
>JAAYYY010000630.1 GCA_012515125.1 Chloroflexota bacterium | reverse complement strand
CGCGGCGTGGGATAGCCTGGATTACGAAGTCGTTACGGACTGAGTGAGGGCGCGCACCGGCGCGGTTGCCAGCACGCGGCACAGCTCGTCCACACTGATGCGCATCAATGCGTTGAGCGCTCCCCCGCCGCCATATATCGTCTCCTGCTGCAGCACCCCTTCGTCGACGACGGTGGGCAGCAGCGTCTTGTGCCCGAAAGGGGGAACGGTGCCCACCGGAAAGCCGGTCAGCTCCAGCACCTGCTCGGCGCTGGCCATACGGATCGCCCGCCGTGACGTGCCGGCATAACGGGCCAGCGCCACGTAGTCAATGCGGTCGGTCCCATTGGTAATCACCAGCAGCGGGCGCATCTCGCCGCTGCGCTGTTTGACCACAAAGAGGACCGATTTGACGATCTGTGCCGGCTTGCTGCCGATGGCGGCGGCTGCCGCCTCCACCGTCGGCGTCGGCTCGTCTAGCTCCAGGATTTGTGCGTCGATTCCGTGCTGTTCGACGTAGCGGGACAGATCGTGCATGTCCATATGATTCCCTCTCTCCCTGCGCTGTTGGAGATTCATTACCAGATAGGGCATAATTCTACCGTTCATCGAGAAGCCCATCCACACGGAGCGCAGACTAACGGTATGAGCCAGATTGCCAGCCACGTCGATCCCCACAGCGCCGAGTTTCGCGCGAACGACGCGCACAACCGCGCTCTCGCCCGGGAGCTGCACGAACGGCAGCAGGCCGCCGCTTTTGACCGGCCAGAGCGCATTGTCGCCCGGCAGCAGGAGCGCAACAAGCTGCTGGTTCATGAACGGATCGAAGCCGTGCTGGACGAAGGCAGCCCCTTTCTGGAACTATCGCCCCTGGCCGGGTATGGCCTGCACGACGGCGAAGCGCCCGCGGCCGGTATCGTCACCGGCATTGGGCGGGTCGCGGGGCAGGAGGTGATGATCGTCGCCAACGATCCCACGGTCAAGGGCGGCACTTACTTTCCCGAGACGGTCAAGAAGCACGTGCGGGCGCAGGTCATCGCCGAAGAGAACCGCCTGCCCTGCATCTATCTCGTCGATTCGGGCGGCGCCTTTCTCCATTTGCAGGCCGACGTCTTTCCCGACCGCGACCATTTTGGGCGCATCTTCTACAACATGGCCCGTATGTCGGGCAAAGGCATCCCCCAGATTGCCGCCGTGCTCGGTTCCTGCACGGCGGGCGGCGCCTATATCCCGGCGATGGCCGACGAGACGATCATCGTCGAGGGCAACGGCACGATTTTTCTCGGCGGCCCGCCGCTGGTTAAGGCGGCGACCGGGGAAGAAGTCACCGCCGAGGAGCTGGGCGGCGCCGACGTGCATACGCGCATCAGCGGCGTCGCCGACCACTTCGCGCCCGATGAGGCGACCGCGCTGCAGCAGGTGCGAGAGATAACGTCCCAGCTCAACCGCCGGCCGCGCATGTCGGTCGCCGTCCAGGAGCCGGAACCGCCTTTATACGATCCCGAAGAGCTGTACGGCGTGCTGCCGGCCGATCCGCGGGTCAGCTACGACGTGCGCGAGGTGATCGCCCGTCTGGTCGATGGCTCGCGGCTGACCGAGTTTAAGGCGCGCTATGGGACGACCATCGTCTGCGGCTTTGCGCACATCATGGGCATCCCCGTGGGCATCGTCGCCAACAACGGGCTGCTCTTCAGCGAGTCGGCTCTTAAGGCGACTCACTTCATCCAGCTCTGCGGGCAGCGCGGGACGCCGCTGCTGTTCATGCAAAACATCGCCGGCTTCATGGTCGGCAAAGCCTACGAGAACGGCGGCATCGCCAAGGACGGCGCCAAGATGGTCATGGCGATCAGCAACGTCAGCGTGCCGCGTATTACGCTGCTGCACGGCGTCAGCCACGGCGCGGGCAACTACGGCATGTCCGGGCGGGCCTACGATCCTCGCTTCCTTT
>JAAYYY010000629.1 GCA_012515125.1 Chloroflexota bacterium | reverse complement strand
GGCGTCGGGAACCCTGTTCGAGGACCCGCTCCTGTGGGGCTGGCACAGCCTGGACGTGCGTTCGCCGGCCATCGACCAGGCCGATCCCGCCAACTGGCAGACTGGCGTTCCTCCCGATGGCCTGGAGATCGACTTCGACGCCAACAATGAGCGGCGGCCCGACGGCAACGACTACGGCCCTTACCCGGAGGAAGCCCCCAGCCTCTATGCCAGTGACATCGGCGCCGACGAATGGGACAAGGATTTCGGCTGCCGTGTCACCTTCAGCCCACCGGGACGCACAGCGCAGGCCGGCGAGACCGTCATCTACACCGTCGCCATCACCAACACCGGCCGGCTGGCCGGCGAGGTCTGGCACTATTACACCGACACCCTCACCGTGACTCTGGAAGGCAGCAGCCAGGGCTGGGCCGAGCTGGAAGGCGGCCCGGAGCAGAGCTTCACACTGGGCGGGCGTGAGGCCGTCCATCGCGTCGTCACCGTCACCGTGCCGGCTGACGCCACGACAGCGCAGCAGGAGCAGACCACGATCCGCTGCACGTCAGTCTCCCACCCTGCCGCGACGGCTACGGGCAGCGCGATCACCCGCGTCGGGCTCGACGGCGGCGTGCTGGTCGAGCCCGATCACGATGCCTCGGCCCGGCCGGGTGAGGTGCTCACCTTCACCCACCGGGTCACCAACGTCGGCAACCAGACCGACGACTTCGCCCTCACGGCGAACAGTGGCCCGCGCCACGCTACCGCCGCCCTCGTCACCGAGGCCGGCGCCATCTACACGCCGACCGTAACGCTCGCGCCCGGCGAGACCTACACCGTATTGCTGCGCGTGCGCGTCCTGGAAACGGCGACGGCGACCGACACGGCCCAGCCGGGCGTCGTGGCGCGCTCGACCTCCGACCCGACGATCCAGGGGGCGGCGCTCAATACCATCGTCATCGAGTACACCAGCGGCACGCGCTACGTGGCCGGCGCCGGCGCGCTCGACGACACCAACTGCACCGATCCCCAGAACCCGTGCGCCACCATCGACCACGCCATTGCCCAGGCCACAGACGGCGATGCGATCCTCGTCGCCGCCGGCAGCTACACCCCCGTCGCTATCGATAAATCAGTAACCATCCAGGGCGGCTACAGCACCGTGGACGGCTTCACCGTGGCCCAGCCGATCACCCGCGCCGTTACCCTGACGGGAGGCGACCCGCTGGTCACCGTCGGCAGCGGCGTAACGGTCACGCTGAGCAGCCTCTTCATCCGGGACGGCGGCGGGGTCGGCATCGCCAGCAGCGGCGCGCTGACCATCTCTGGGACCTGGATTCTGGACAACGCCGGCAGTGGCCTTGTACACGACGGCGACGCGCTCACGGTGATTAACAGCGTCTTCGCCGGTAACGGCGGCGAGGGCAACGGCGGCGCGATTGCTGCAGCCGGCGGCGGCGTGACCCTGCTCAACAACACCTTCGCCGGCAACAGCGCCGGCGGCAACGGTGGCGCGCTCTACCAGGAAAACGGCAGCCTCGCCCTCTACAACAACATCTTCTCCGCCAACAGCGCCGTCGAGGGCAGCGCCGTTTACCTGGAGGCGGGCGTCAGCGCCGAGAACGACCACAACCTCTTCCACGACCAGACGAACGTGAACCTGCCTGACGGCCCGAACGACGCCGCCGGCGACCCGCTCCTGACCGTCCCCTTCTACCATCTCGGCGCCGGCTCCCCGGCTATCGACCAGGGCAGCGCCGGCCGGGCCCCGGCGGTGGACTTCGAGCTGGAGCGCCGCCCGCAGGGCATCGCCTTTGACATCGGCGCCGACGAATACACGCAGCGCGCCGAGTTCGTCTTCCTGCCCGAGGCGCAGTCGGCCATCGTTGATCCGGGCGGCACTATCACCTTCACGCATACCCTGACCAACACCGGCGACTTCGCCGACACTTACAGCCTGGAAGTCGAGAACCTCGCCGTGCCCTCCTCCTCTGGCTGGACGGTGCAGATCGACCCGGCTGGCCCCTTCTCCGTGCCCCCCGGCGACAGCCAGGAGGTGACGGTGACCGTTGTTGCGCCCGAGGAACCCGGCTACCGCCACACGACGACCATCACGGCGACCAGCCTGGCAGCCGGCAGCGCCGCAGTCCAGGATCTCGTGATCGTCGCCTTTGAAGCGGGCGTCGAGATTGGCCCCTCGCGCCAGGGCAGCGGCCTGCCCGGCAGCGCCATCACCTACACGCACACCATCACCAACCTGGGCAACGGCTACGATCGCTTCACCCTCACAGTGGCCGAAAGCCTGCCCCCATCCTGGACGGTGACGCTTTCGCCAGACGAGATTGGCCTGGAGGCCGGTGCGAGCGCCGCCTTCACCGTCACGGTGGGCATCCCGGCCGGCGCCGCCCCCGGCGACACGCACGCCGCCCACATCGCCGCCCACTCCACGGCCGATCTGGCGATTAGCGACGATCTTACCGACACGACGACAGTTGGCACGACACCCCAGCCGGAATATGGCCTGCTCCTGCTGCCGGCCTCCCAGGCACAGACGGTGTCGCCCGGCGAGACTGCCGTCTACACCCACACGCTGACCAACAACGGCAACGTCGCCGACACCGTCGATCTCAGCGCAGATACCGATATGGGCTGGACAACCACCGTCCTCCCGCAGCAGGTCAACCTTGCCGCCGGGGAAAGCGCCTCTGTCGTCGTCGAGGTGCAGGCCCCGGCCGGCGCCGCCGGCCTCAGCGCCACCACGACCGTGACAGCCCTCTCCGGCGGCGATAGCTCGGTCACGGCTACGGCCAGCGACGTGACGACCGTCCAGGCGCCGCCTGCCGAATACGCCGTGGTCATCTCCCCCGGGACGAGCCGTACGGGACGCCCCGGCGAGACCGTTACCTTCCGGCACACGATCACCAATCTGGGCACGGTCGCCGACAGCTTCGTCGTGGACGCGGTCGTCGATCCCGCCTGGGCGCTGTCGTGGCCGGTCGATCCGCTGGCCCTTGAACCGGGCGCCTCAACAGAGGTCGCCATCGGCGTCACCATCCCCTCGGGTGCAGCCGGCGGAATGGCGGCGACAATCACCGTCGCGGTCCAGTCGCAGGGCGACCTCGACGTTAGCGCGCAGGCGGTCAACAGCCTGACGGTCGTCGTCGACCCACAGACCGAGTGGCGGCTCTACCTGCCCGTCGTCGGCCTGGCCGGGACCAGTCCGCCCCCGCCTCCACCGCCAACCCCGACGCCCACTGTTGGGCCAGGCCCGACGCCAACGGCGACGCCCACGCCTACTCCCAGCCCGACGCCGTGTACGCCTACCGGCATTGATCTGGTGGTTACGGATATCGCCGTGCAGCCCGCTGCGCCGAGCGCCGGGGAACAGGCTATGGTCTACGTGACGATCAGAAACCAGGGCAGCCGCGATGTCGCTCTGGGCAACAACTTCTATCTGGACTTCTACGTAGACCGCGAGCCGGCCTACCTGCTTCCCGGCGACGTGATCTGGGGCGTGCAGGGGTCGTGGATGAAGGCCGGCGCCAGCCGGACCTTCACCGCTGGCTATGCCTTCACCGCCGGCAGCCACCGTCTATACGCGCTGGTCGATACCGATAACAGCGTGGATGAGTGTCCTCACGAAGCAAACAACCGCTTCGGCCCGGTGACGCTGAACGCATCGCCCAGCGCGCTCAGCCCCGGCGGGCCCGCGTCTGCCGGCGAGCCTACGCCCGCACCGACGATGGTCGCGCCGCGCAGCACCCCCACGCCCCAGCCGCCCGAGCAGGAGCAGCCGGAAGGCTGACCCTACCCGGCACTTTATCAGCGGGCGGTCGTCTATGACCGCCCGCTGCTCTTTACGCCACCCGTTTGGGCGAAGGTTAACCCCGTGTGACCCGCTGGCGCAGCAACATCGCCAGCCCCGCAGCCACGAAGACCACCCCCACGACGAGCGCTATCCACACCCAGGGCCGCGCCGGCGCGCCCGATTGCGGCAGCACGACGCTGCTCGAACGGGCCGTGCCCACACAGAAGTCCACTCCCGTGGCCACTGAGTCCTCTTCGGTCAGCGTCACGCTGTGGCTCTGGGCCGAGGTGACCACACCCTGGTCGGCCGACGGTTCGGCGGCGACGGTCCAGGTGCCCAACCCGGAAGCGACGAGACCGTAGGTGCCGTCGCCGCCCGACTGCAGGTAGAGCTGGGTCGCGCCGTTACTGAAGCGGATCGGTACGCCGGCCAGGCCGCTTTCACCCGTGCCAACGCAGAGGCCGTCGTTGTTGGCGTCCCGGTAAACGGTGCCGCGGATGCTGCCTGTCGCGCCGTCCTGCTGCTGTTCCGTCGTCAGCGGAACGTTGGTTGGCGTGGGCCGGGGCTCCTGCGCCTGCGCGACCGCCGCGAGCAGCAGGGCCAGCAACAGGGCGCATGTCAGGGCCAGAGAAAATCGCTTTCGCATCTTAGATGCCCTCCGATAAATTAGGGCGGGGCCCGCCTGGACACGCCCCGCCAGACTAATGCGTATGCACCATTATAAACAGAGACCGGACCCGCTGTATACGGGGAATTTAGTCACCGTCACGCTGCCGGCGGGCCGCTACTCAAACGAGGCGCGGATCTTCCTCGCCTGCTCCACGTTGCCCTGGGCAGCACGCCGCGTCCGCTCGGCCTCTTGTTTTGCCTCCTGGTCGCGCTGCTCCCGCCAGCTCTCGTAGCGCACCTCCATCCGGGCGATGCTCTCGCGCATCTCCGCCGTCATCCCTTCCGTCGCCTGCGGCCGAGGCTGGGGCAGCGTCCCGCCCGCCGCGCTCGCCAGAACGACGGGTAGCCGCTCGTCTACCGGTAGGATGTCGAGTCGGGGCGAGGGCAGCGCCTGGTACCAGTACGCCGTCGAGCTCCAGTCGTCGGAGAGATGGTTGGCGTGCCCGTGCTCCATCGTCACCCGAATCCGCTCGGAGAAATGCACCGGGTCTGTCAGGTGGAAGCGGTAGCTCACCTGGTAGCCGGGCATCACGCTTTCGTGCAGAGCCGAGCCGTTCATCGGGAAGGCGTTGTTCTGCATCCCCCAGGCGTGGTTGAAGTAATCCTCGCTGCCCGTCCCGTGCAGGCTGGGCGGCCACGTATCCCCGTCGATGAAGATCATCTCGTCGCCCTCACCCCACCAGTTGCCCTGGAAGTGCGTCACGGAGAGGTTGCAGCCCACATAATGGCCCCGGCCCTCCGTCTCCAGGATGAGGTAGTTGTTCTCGGCGCTGAGGTTCACCACGTTCGTCTCCGGGCTGTTGACCTGTAGCTGCGGCCCCCAGCCCCGCAAGGGATTCTCCCGCCGCCAATGCGCGTGGAAGTAGGCGACATCCTCGCCCAGCGGCTCGCGATACAGCTCATAATCGATGTAGAAGTACTGTCCGTAGGGAATATCGTTCTGGTTTTCGACTACGACCCGCGCCCGCTTATTGAAGGGCATCGGCAGGTAGCAGTTCAGCGCCGCGCCGGCCCCAAAGCGCGGCGGCCTCCCCGGCTGTGACGAGACGGTGAACGGCAACGAGGCGAAGTTACCCGGCAGCGAGTGACCCACGCAAAAGAAGTCGCCCAGCGGCGCAAGCACGCCCGGCGTTTCCTGCTCGTCCCAGTAAATCTTCAACAGCACTTTGCGGTAGTAGAAGGGATCGTCTGTCTCCCAATGCGGCCCGTGCACGCGCCGGCAAAACTGCGTCATCCACAGGTGCGTCAGGCAGCCGGGGCCTTCAATGTCGGCCAGGACGACGCTCTCGTGCGCCGGGATCAGCCAGTAATCCTGATTGCGCCCGCTCTGGTCCCAGCTTGAGGCGCGCCCCGAGCGCGCCGCCCGGATGCGTGTCAGATTATGCAGAAAACCGCCCGGCTGGTGATGTGCCATGAGTGCCTCCTGTTTGCGTCCTACCCCGATTCAGAACACGGGCCTTCCGGCCGTTTTCGCAGATGAAGTGGAAATTGTAGATAAAAGCGGGTAAACTGCCAGCGCCAGTTTTGCAGGCCGTAGGGAAGCCTTATGCATCGTCTCAGAGCGTTCCTGATCATCTGGAGTGGCCAGGCTGTCTCCTTGCTTGGGAGCAAGCTCGCCCAGTTCGCCCTCATCTGGTGGCTGACCAAGACGACCGAATCGCCCACCATTCTGACTCTGGCGATGATGATCGGCCTCCTCCCCCAGGTCGTCCTGGGCCCCATCGTCGGCGTACTCGTCGATCGCTGGTCGCGGCGCGCCATCATGCTCGTCGCCGACGGCACGGTCGCCCTGGCGACGCTGGTGCTGGGCATCCTCTTCTGGCAGGAGGCGGCCAGCGTCCCGGCCGTCTTCGTCGTCCTCTTCGTGCGCGCGCTTGGCGAGACCTTCCACTGGCCGGCGATGTACGCTTCCACGACGCTGATGGTCCCCGACGAGCACCTGACTCGTATCCAGGGCATGAACCAGACCCTGGACGGCGGCCTGCGTATCGTCGGCGCTCCCCTGGGCGCCCTGCTGCTGGAGGTAATCGACATCGCCGGGATCATCGCCGTAGACGTGGCGACCGCTCTCTTTGCCATCGTGCCCCTGCTGCTGATCGCCATCCCCCGGCCGGAGCGCGTGGCGCCGGCCGGCCAGGGCCTGGCCAGCATCTGGCAGGAGCTGGGCGACGGCCTGCGCTACGTGCGCGCCCGGCGCGCCCACATGCTCCTGATCGGCACCGCCCTGCTCGTCAACCTGCTCCTCACCCCGGCCATGTCCCTGCTGCCCATCCTCGTCACCAGCCATTTTCGCGGCGAGGCGCTGCAGCTGGCCTGGCTGCAGGCCGGCATGGGCGTGGGCATCGTCTGCGGCGGCCTGCTGCTCAGCGTCTGGGGCGGCTTCAAGCGCCGCATCTACACCACCATCATGGGTCTCGTCGGCCTGGGTCTCGGCGTGCTGCTTGTCAGCCTGACGCCGAGCGGGCTGCTGCCCCTGGCCGTGGGCGGTCTCTTCATCATCGGGAGCATGTTATCCCTGGCCAACGGCCCGTTGAGCGCCATTCTGCAGGCCACCGTCGCCCCGGCGATGCAGGGGCGCATCTTCATGCTCTTCGGCAGCCTGTCCTCGCTCATCGCCCCGCTGGGCCTGGTCATAGCCGGCCCCTTCGCCGAACAGGTCGGCGTGCGCGCCTGGTTTTTCGCCGCCGGGATCACCACCCTCGCCGTCGGCGTTGCCAGCGCCTTCAGCCGGACCCTGCTCTCTGTCGAAGACAGCGCCGTCGAGCAAGTTCCCACCCCGGCCGGCGCGCCGGGCGTCTGAAACTCTCCTTCCTGGCTCACCCTGCCGTCCTGCCTCCGGCCTCTTTACCGCGCCGTAAGCACCCTCCCGTGCGCCCATCCCTCAACGGCAGATGATAAATCTTATATCTCGTTATTGACATTTTATAGTCTGCTATTAAAATAAGTAATGTTTCTGCAAAAATACTTGGTACAAAGCGAGGTTGGCGATGACGCCCTTGCGTTCCTTTTTCATTATCTGGGCCGGACAGGCCTTCTCATTGCTGGGCAGCTCGCTCGTCCAGTTCGCCCTGATCTGGTGGCTGACCGACACCACCGGCTCGGCTACCGTGCTGGCCCTCGCTTCTCTGGTCGGCCTGCTCCCGCAGATCGTCCTCGGCCCCTTTATGGGCGTCCTCGTCGATCGCTGGGACCGGCGGCGCATCATGCTCGCCTCCGACGCCACCGTCGCGCTGGCGACCCTGCTCCTTGCCTATCTCTTCTGGCGCGGCAGCGCCGGGATCGGGCACGTCTTCGCCATCCTCTTTGTGCGCTCCCTGGGCGGCGGCTTCCACTGGTTCGCCATGCAGACCTCGACCAGCCTGATGGTGCCCGAAGAGCACCTGACGCGCGTGCAGGGCCTCAACCAGACGCTTAACGGCGGCCTGAATATCGTCGGCGCGCCCCTCGGCGCCCTGCTCCTCTCGGTGCTACCGCTCCAGGCCATCCTGGCTATCGACGTCGTCACGGCGCTGATCGCCATCACCCCCCTGCTCTTTATTGCCATTCCTCGCCCTGTCCGTGAGGCGGCTGCCGCCGACGGGCCGTTCTGGCGCTCCTTCACCGGAGAGCTTCTGGACGGCCTGCGCTACGTGCGCGCCCGGCGCGCCCTGATGCTGCTCATGCTGACCGCCGGACTGATCAACCTGCTTCTCCACCCGGCGTTCGCCCTGCTCCCTATCCTCGTTACCGACCACTTCCAGGGCGAGGCCATCCACCTCGGCGGGCTGGAGGCAGCCATCGGCGTGGGCATCGTCTCCGGCGGTCTGCTCCTCAGCGTCTGGGGCGGCTTCCGGCGACGTATCGTAACCACTCTGGTAGGCGTCAGCAGCCTGGGCGTCGCCTTCGTTCTAACCAGCCTGACCCCCACGAACCTCTTCGGCGCGGCGATCGTCACGATGTTCATCGCCGGCATCGCAATTGCCTTCACCGATGGGCCGCTCATGGCTATCGTGCAGGCCACTGTCGCGCCGGAGATGCAGGGTCGCGTCTTCACGCTGCTGCTCAGCATCGCCAAAATCATGTCCCCTCTCGGCCTCGTCGTCGCCGGCCCGGCCGCCGACCTCGTCGGCGTGCGCACCTGGTATCTCGTCTCCGGCATCTTCACCCTGATCGTGGCCTTGGGCAGCGCGCTATCGCCCGTGCTGCTGAACATCGAGACAGACCGCACACAGCCGGTACCCGCCGCCCTGCCGGCCGACTGAGCAAGCCACCGGCGGATCGCATCCATCCCTGGCCGCAGAAACGAGCATGGGCGCACCTTGCTCTTTGCTCTAGAATCAGGCGCCATGAGGCCCCCCTTCCCCCTTGAGCCGCTGCTCAGCCCCTACGTGGGCCGCCGGCCGGCCATTGTGGAGAGCTACCACACGATGTACGCGCTGGCCGGCGAGCTGGCCCGGCCGCAGCAGGAGCGGCGGCTGCTGCCCGCGGCCGAGCTTCCCGAGCTGGCCGCCCGGCTCCCCGGCGCTGAGCAGATCATGCTCGGCGCCTGCACGCTTGGTCCCGCGCTGGAGGAGCGCGTCAAGCAGTTCTTCGACGTCGATCCCGTCGCCGCCGTCATTCTGGACGAAATCGGCACCGTCTGGGTGAAGCTCCTCGCCCGCCAAATGCATGAGGAGCTACGCGCCAGCGCCAGCGCCGCCGGCCTGCAGGCCAGCCCCTCCTACCGCCCCGGCATCGGCCGCTGGCCCCTCTCGCTCCACCGGCTCGTCCTGGACCATCTCGACGCGGCGGCGCTCGGCCTCAGCCTGCTCGGCGATAGCCTGCTGCCCCAGAAATCGATCACCATGATCGTCGCCATTGGCCGCGCGCTCGGCCGCAGCGCCTACGCGCGCGAACAGGAGGCCCGGTAAGGCTTTCTACCGGGCCCTTCTCCGCGTCGTCACGTCAAAGATCACGGCAATAGCCAGCACCAGCGCCCGCGCAATATACTGATAGGAGATGTCAATCTGCATCAGGTTCATGCCGCTGGTCAGCGACGTCATGATCAGCGCGCCGATAAGCGAGCCAGCCACCCGGCCCACGCCGCC
>JAAYYY010000628.1 GCA_012515125.1 Chloroflexota bacterium | reverse complement strand
CTGGAGCGCTGGCTGCTGCGCTGGCAGGTCGCGAATGGCCGCAAGTGAGGAATCGTTATGTTAACACGTCGCGTCTCCCTCCTGTTTCTGGCTCTGGCGCTCTTGCTGGTCGCCTGTGGCGCGCAGCCTGCTGACCCGGACGCAGGCGACGGCGATCTGATGGCGCTCCGGCTGCCTATGGGCTTCGTTCCCGATCCCCAATACGCGCCTGTCTATGTCGCCGTCGAGCGTGGTTACTTTTCCGACGCCGGTCTATCTATCGAGTTCGACTACAGCTTCGAGACCGATGGCGTTGCGCTCGTCGGGGCTAACGAGCTGCCCTTTGCCATCGTCAGCGGCGAGCAGGTTATCCTCGGCCGGGCGCAGGGGCTGCCGCTCGTCTACGTCCTGGAGTGGTTCCAGCGTTACCCGATCACCATCGTCAGCAAGGCGGAAGCGGGCATTAAGAGCCCCGAGGATCTACCCGGCCGTTCGGTGGGTCTGCCGGCGCTCTTTGGCGCCAGCTACGTCGGTTACATTGGCCTGCTCACCGCCGCCGGTATTGATCCCAGCACGGTCGACTCGGAAGATATCGGCTTCACCCAGGTCGAGTCACTCCTGACCGACCGGGTGGAGGCGGTGGTCGTCTACAGTAACAACGAGCCGGTGCGCCTGCGCGCCCTCGGCGAGGAGATCGACGAGATCGCCGTCGCCGACTACATCGATATGGTGTCCAACGGCATTATCACCAACGAGACGACGATTGCCGAGAATCCTGAGCTGGTCGAAGGCTTCGTCCACGCCATGCTGCGCGGTATTGCCGACACCCTGGCAGACCCGGAGGCAGCTTACGAGATCAGCAAGAAGTACGTCGAGGGGCTGGACGACAGCCGGATGAATGTGCTGGAAGCCTCGCTGCTGCTCTGGGAGGCCGAGACACCGGGCATTACCGATCCAGCCTCGTGGGAGCAGACGGAACGGGTCCTGCTGGAGATGGGCCTCATCGACCGGCCGCTGGACGACCTTGAGGCTGCCTATACCAACCGCTTTGTGGAGACCTTTGAGGGGGAGTAACACCGGCTGCCCATGAGTGATCCCCACCCCTTTCTCCTGGCTCGTGGCGTCTGCCACACCTATCCCGACGGCGTAGCGCCGCTGTCCAATATCTCCCTGGAGCTGCCGGCGGGATCGTTCACCGCGCTCGTCGGGCCGTCAGGCGTGGGCAAATCGACGCTGCTGCGCATCCTCGGCGGGCTGCTCGTCCCGACGGAAGGCGAGGTCTTGCTCAAGGGCACGCCGCCGCACCTTACCGCCGAGCCGGTGGGCATCGTCTTCCAACACGACAACCTGATGCCCTGGCGCACCGCCGCCGAAAACGTGCGCCTGCCGCTGGAGCTACAGGGCATCCGCGATGGGGAGCGAATTGCCGCGCTGCTGCAGCTTGTGGGCCTCGTGGGCTTCGAGAACAGCTATCCGGCGCAGCTCTCCGGCGGGATGGCCCAGCGCGTCGCCCTGGCGCGTGCGCTCGTCCACCGGCCGGAGCTACTGCTGCTGGACGAGCCGTTTGGGGCGCTGGATGCGCTGACCCGGGAACGGATGCGCGAGGAGCTGTTGCGCG
>JAAYYY010000627.1 GCA_012515125.1 Chloroflexota bacterium | reverse complement strand
TCGGCGATAGTGTGAAGTTCGACCAGCGCCTCCTGGCAGCGGCGGCGTAGCGCCGGCGTAAAGGAAACAGATATCGCTTTACGCAGGGGAATGAGGTAAAGGAAGCCGTGGGTCACTGGCTTGTCCGGTCGCGCTGCTTCCAGCAAGAGGGCATAGGCGGTCATCTGCAGTCGAAAGTGATCGCCCGCCAGTCTGGCGTTTTTGTAGTCTACTGGAATGAGCGCCTCGTCCGTCTCGATGAGCATATCGAGTTCCCCGCTGAGGCGTAGGGCAGGGCTGTATAGAGGCACGTTATAGGTGCGCTCCCCGCTCTCGAGGCCGTAGCTTCTCAGACTGCGCCGTTTTTCGCGCCCTTCTGCCTGACCCTGCGCGGCGATACCTGCTTCCATCTTATAGGTTGTCGGGCGCACGGCCGGGAGCACTGTCTGATAGTAGAGAATGCGCGGGCAGTAGGCGTACTGCTTCAGGTCGGCGACACGAAAGGTGAACGGCTGCTCATCAAACATGATCTTCTTCCGCCGCAAAGATGCCTACGTCGCCCTGGTTGTGTTCGTCGCGCGCTTCCCAATCCGTGGCGCAGACAGGGATAAGCAGCAGGCGACCGGGCTTCTTACCCAGAAGTGTGCGCAACTTGACGAATAGCTCCTCTTGCAAGTTGCGCGTAAGGTCGCCCGTAAAGGCGCTGTACTGGATACGGTCCAGACCGTAGTCCAGGCAGGCGTCCGCGATTTTCGCCCGCTTACGATCGTCGGTCACGTCGTATAGGAGAAGGCAGTTCATGGCCGTCTACCACCGGGCAATGAAGGGCTCATATTCCTCGCGCTCGTTGCGCACGAATGTAGCCAGCTGTCGCGCCTGCATCTGGATAATGCTCTGCAGCCGCTGGCGTTTGCCCTCGTATGGTTCCTGCGCCTCCAGCCGATCCAGAACGCTGTCGGCGAGCTGGCGGCGGGCCGCTTCGGTAAGAAATCCCCGCTCGTCCTGCTCGATTTTGACGCCGCGATTGGCCAGGCCGAGCATCGGGCGATCGACAACCGGGGCGCGGAAAGGTTCGATGAGGTCGAGGACCATGCTGGGCTTGCCCGGCCGGTCCACATGGATGAATCCAGCATACGGGTCCAGGCCGGCGAGGACTAGAGCGCGTTCGACCTGGCTGTAGAGGATGCCGTAGCCGTAGTTGAGGGCGCTGTTGAACGGGTCGCGCGCCCCACGCCCCAGGCGGCCCGGCCAGGCGAGGCTCTCCGGCAGCACCACCCGCACGCCCTGCCAGTACTTCTGCGCGGCCCGCCCCTCGATAGAGAGGAGCTGGCCCCGCATCTCGTCCACCATGTATCCCTCTCCTAATGCCTCTCGCTGCAGCAAGCGCAACTCCTCCAGATGGTCGCGCACTTCCAGCGCCAGCAGCCGCAGCGCCCGGTACGTCTCTGGCTCGCGCTCCTTGCGGTATTTACCCATGTACAAAAGTAGATTGGCCTGGTTACTGATCTTTCCTCGCGCCAGGGCAATTGCCAGCCTGATACCACGGGCATCAAAGTAGGCGCCAAACTGCGCCCGGCGGGTGAGCACCGTGCCGGTCAGGCCGGCGCTGTAGAGGCTGGCATAGGGCGTGCCTGTGCCGCTGAGAAAGTGGATGGGAATTCCCCTCTCGGCGCAGGCGCGCACCGCTTCGGCGCTGATGCTGACGCCGGAACCGGCAATTGTCACACTTTCAAGATGGATAAGAGGTGCCTGGGCAAGCGTCACGCCGCCCTGCGTAACCTTGAGTCGGCCGCTGTACTTGCCGATGTGGCAGCCAAACTCCTCGGCGATCAGGTTCTGTACGATGGGCATGAGTGTCCTCCTTCTGTATCTGCCTTTCCACTCCATTAAAGCAGGCGCACGGGAACGCCCCGCTTCCTGGTAGCCCATCTTCTCATTCCTCCATTTCTCCTGAAGATGGTATACTGGGTTGGTGTGCCAGACGTGAACAGTGAGGCGGGAACCGGGGAGTTCCCACCCCTATGGTTGAATTGGGCTAAAACTAGGAGTAATGAAATGCAGAAAAAACGCCTGGCTCCCGAGGGCGGTCGGGATGACCAGATCCGGCGCACGGCACGAGTGCTGGAAATCATCCAGCAAATTGCCACAGCGCCCGGGTACTGGAGCCGCAAACAACTGAGCGAGCACCACCAGGTCGGGGAACGCATGATCCAGAAGGATCTGGAGTTGATTCGCTACCGGCTGGGGCTCACTCTGGTCCACGACGGCTCCGGTTACTGCTTCGAACGGCTGCCTCACCTGCCCACGACGACCTATTCTTTCGCCGAGGCGCTGGCCTTACTGGCGGCGGCGCGGGCGGCCCAGGCGCTGCCGGGCATCAACTCGGCCGAGCTGGCCGCCGCCATCGCCCGCCTGGAAAGCATCTTCCCCGACGAGCTGCGAGCGACGCTGCGCGAGGCGACCGAGCAGTTGCCTGAACGAGC
>JAAYYY010000083.1 GCA_012515125.1 Chloroflexota bacterium | reverse complement strand
CCGAGCTGCCGTCTGCCGATATTTCGCGCGTTTTTCCCGAAGTATCGCTATCCGGCACAAATGAAGGGCCTGCCGCGCTCGAAATATCGTCAAACGGCACTTGCGACACATATCCCAGTGCCACCAAACGATATTTCACGGCCCCAAAAAACAGTCACGAAATACCGGCAGACGGTACTTCCTCCGCGCCCCCGCCCCCCTGCGACGCAAAATCCTGAACGTTGTCCCGAGCGAACGCCCAGGATGCCCCACCCACCCTTCTATGTTATACTGGCCTGTTCACGATAACGTATGGCCGGGTAACACCGGCAAAGGCAGGTAGCAATGACACATGTGGTGGTAACGGCTCCGTTCCCCAGCCAGCTTCTCGACAGGATCCGCGCTGTTTCGCCTGAGATCAGGCTGGAGACGGTGCAATTGGTCGAGCGCAATTGGCCGGCCGGACGGTCCACAGACGCGGAAGTGATTTATGCCCTCAGCGCCCTTCCCCCGCTGGAGCTGGCGCCGAATCTGCGCTGGGTGCAGGCCCATTGGGCAGGCGTAGATCAGCTTCGCGACCACCCCATCTGGAACAGCGATATCGTGCTGACGAATGCCAGCGGCATCCACGCGCCGAACATTGCCCAATACGTGATGGCCCAGATCCTCTCCTGGGCGCACCGCACGCCGCGCTGGTTCCACTACCAGCAGCGCGGCGAATGGCCGGCCAACCGCTGGGAGAAATTCGTGCCCGACGAGCTACACGGCAAGACGCTGGGCATTGCCGGCTACGGCAGCATCGGCCGGGCGGTGGCCCGGCTGGCGAGCTGTTTCGGCATGCGCGTGCTGGCGACCAAGCGCGACGCGCACCGCCTGGAAGACGATCAGTACGAGTTGCATGGCATCGGCGATCGGGAGGGCACAGTGGCGGCCCGCATCTATCCGGGCGAGGCGACGCGCTCCATGGTGGCCGAATGCGACTACGTAGTCATCGCCCTACCGCTGACGGAGCGGACCTACCATCTCTTTGACGAGCAGATGTTCCGGGCCATGAAGCAGACGGCTTTCCTCGTCAACATCGGGCGGGGCGACATCATTGACGAGAACGACCTGATCCGTGCCCTGAAAAAAGGCTGGATTGCCGGCGCCGGACTGGACGTCTTCTCGACAGAACCCCTGCCGGCCGACAGCCCCCTATGGAAGATGGAAAATGTGATTATCAGCCCGCACGTCAGCGGCTTTACCCATCACTATGACGAACGGGCTGTCGATCTCTTTTGCGAGAACCTGCGCCGCTACCTGGCGGGCGAGCTGCTCCTGAACGTCGTCAACCGGGAGGTGGGCTACTGATGAAGGTCGCCATCCTCTCGGACGTTCATGGGAACCTGCCGGCGCTGCAGGCTGTAGCGGAAGACATCCTGGCCTGGAAGCCCGACGTGACCATTGTCAACGGCGACCTCGTCAACCGGGGCCCCTCCTCGGCGGAATGCTGGGCATTCGTCACGGCGCAGCCGGGCTGGCGTATCACCAGCGGCAACCACGAAGCTTACGTCCTGCAATGGACCGATCCCGACTGGGTCCGGCCGGCCGGCGAAACAGGCGAGCTGTACCAGCCGTCGTGGTGGACCTACGAACGGCTCAACGGAACCACCCCCTTGCTGGCGACGCTTCCCCCGGTCGTCTCGCTGCTCGATCCGGCCGGCGGCGAGCTGCGCGCCAGCCATGCTTCGATGCGCGGCGACCGCGATGGCATCTATCTGGAAACCGAGGAGGAAGAGCTGGCCGCCCAGATTGCTCCTGCGCCCCACCTCTTCTGCACCTCCCATACCCATCGCCCCTTTGTGCGCTCGCTCAACGGCACGCTGATCGTGAACTCAGGCTCGGCCGGCTGGACCTTTGATCGCGATCCACGGGCAAGCTACGCGCGCCTGACGTGGCGCAAAACCGGCTGGCAGGCCGAGATAGTCCGGCTGGAATACGACCGCGAGCAGGCGGCCCGCGACTTTGTCGAGTCGGGCTATTATGATGGGGGCGGGCCGTTGGTGCGCATCATGTATGCCGAATGGGAGAAAGCGATGCCGCTGATGCACTGGTGGGCTGCCGATTACGAGCCGCTCGTCCGGGAAGGATTGCTGACGGTAGCCGGGGCGACGGAGGCGTTTCTCGCGGAGCACGGGCTGAAGGAGGTTCGCCCGCCGATCTGAAATGAACGACCGGCAGCAGGACAAGGAATTCCTGGCGCAGGAGGCTTACGACGATGCCGCGGCGCTGAACACGCGCGAGCATATCCAGGAGCATTACGGCAGCCACCAGGAGCCGTGGCATCGCTGGCTATGGGAGCACATGCACAGCCGGCCCGGCATGCGCTGGCTCGACCTCGGCTGCGGCCCGGCCCACCTCTGGTGGAAGCAGGCCGGCGTTCTGCCTGAGGACAGTCGCGTCGTCCTGACGGACCTGTCGCCGGGTATGGTCCGGGCGGCGCGCACGAATCTGCCGGGCGCCGGCCCCACCTTCGCCTTCCTAGTGGGTGACAGTGAGGCGCCGCCGCTGGCAGGCGGGCAGTTCGACGCCATCGTCGCGCTGGGGCTGCTGGACCATCTGCCGCAGCTCGACGCCGTGCTGCAGCAGGTGCGCCGCCTGCTGCGCCCGCACGGCTTCTTCTACGCTTCGGCCGGCGGGCGGCGCCATCTAATGGAGCTGGAGGCGCTGGTGCGGCCCTTTCTGCCGGAGGCCAGCTACGGCGGCGAGAGCGCAGCCTTCGGCCTGGAGAACGGCGCCGAACGGCTGGAGCGCGCCTTCCGCCACGTGGCGCTCTATCCGTATGAGGACGAGCTTGTCTTTCGGGAGGTGGAGCCGCTGATCGCCTATGCCCGTTCGGAAGCAGGCGCGGCGCGGCAGCTACGCGGCGAGCGGCTGGCCGGTTTCCGGCAATCGCTGGCGGCGATCCTGAAGGATTCCGGCGCGATCCGTGTCACGCGGCAGAAGGGGCTTTTCGCCGCGCAGCTCTAGCCCGCCTGGCCCAACCCGGCTGGTGCGATAAGGCCGGCGTGAGACAGTTTGGCAAAGGACGAGAGTTCGACTATAATGCACAAGTTGTTAGTTCGGGGCGTAGCGCAGCTTGGTAGCGCGCACCGTTCGGGTCGGTGAGGTCGTGGG
>JAAYYY010000626.1 GCA_012515125.1 Chloroflexota bacterium | reverse complement strand
TGGCGCTCCCTGCTTCCTCGTTAATGTCGCCAATCACCACCATGGCGCCCTGGCCGGCGAGGCGGCGCGCCGTCGCCGCTCCCAACCCGCTGCCGCCGCCGGCGACGATGAATGCATTGCCCTGGATCTCCATTTTCTGCTCCTCAATGAAAACGTTGGTGCGCTGCTGACAACATGGCACAAGGATACAAGAAACAGGTTGGATTGGAAAAAGCGCTGTCAGGTGACGAGCTGGATCAGACCCCAGCGCCCGGATACCGTCCAGTTCGGGTCGCGCGCCTGGGCTGCGGCGATGCGGGCCGGCGGAATGCCCGCGCCTACGTGCGATTTCAGCGTCCGCAACAGCAGCAGCGGCGCCGGGAAATAGGCCAGCACCAGCGGCAGCGGGCTGCTGAAAGCCCAGTGCCGGTCGCCCAGCAGCCGCCGGAAGTTGGCGTCGCCCTTGCCAATGACGAGATCCGCTTCCGCCAGGGTCGCCCGCAGGTCGGGCGGCATCTGCCAGCCCGGCAGGGGCGACGTCCAGAAGCGGTGCGGGCGCAGAAGCACCTGCCCGCTCTGTAGATAGCCGCGCAGCCGCTCGCCCAGCATCCGCGTGGCCTCGTCGTCGCTTCCGGCCAGCGTCGTGACCGTCTCGCGCACGTCGCGGGCCAGCGCATCGCTGACAAAGAGCGGATAGTTCTTCACATGCAGCCAGATCTCCTGCGCGCTGCCGCTCGAAAGCAGGACATCCACGAGGATGAGGTCAGAAACCAGCTCCAGACCCGCGTTATCCATCAGAAAATCAACCCGCCGGCTGCCGGGCCGCAGGAAATCAACCGCCGCCTCGGTGTCGTCAACCAGCAGGAACGACGATAGCTCCGCGCCGCCCGGGTCGGGCTGCTCGTCCGCCCCGCCGGGCCACATGCTCAGGTCGCCCTGGTTGCCCCAGAGGGCGAGCGCCAGCCAGGGACGGAGGCCCTGCGGCCAGCCGCCCTCGCGCATCTCCGCCAGCCGGCGCGCTTGCCGCTGCACCTCGTCCCTGTGGGCCGTCAGGCTCTCCGCTTTTTGCGGCCCAAACGGATCCCGGTCGTCCTCGGCCTGGCGTCCGAAGTAGCTGGTCGCCTCCAGCACGCGGCGGTAAAAGTACGTCTCGGCAAAAAACCAGGGCACCTCCAGCCAGTTCTGGTCCAGATAGGGGGAGACGTACAGGACCCATTCCTCGGTGTCGGGCGCAGCGGCGTCGCACAGCAGGCGGATCGGCGCGTCGGGGATGTCGGCGATCAGCGCTTCCAGCCGCGCCGCTACCGGGGGCGGGTAGTCGTTGGTCTCCAGCACCCGGCGAGCAATGCGCGGCAGTCGCTCGACGATGGACCTGTAGGTAAAGGTATGGCGTTCCAGACCGCGCAGGGGCGGCGGGATGGGCAGTGCGGGCCGCGATGAAGATGCCATGTCGTCACTTACCACTCTGTCAGCTTCCAGATTTCAGGTTCCCAGACGGCTCCCTGCTTGCCAATATCGCTGTAGATGGCTACCGACTGTTTCAGATGGGCCATCGACCGCTCTTTCTGCCCGGTGGCGTGCAATAGGTCGGCCAGGTTGCTGTGTATCGCCGCCTCACGGTGGCGGTCGCCCTGCGCCTGGCAGAGGGCCAGCGCCTCCTCCAGCAGCGCCAGCGCGCGCTCCGGCTCTTCTACTGAGAGGGCCAGATTATTGAGCGCGGCTACCTGCGCGCCCGGCTCTCCTTCGGCGCGGGCCAGCGCCAGGCTCTGCTCCAGATGGTAAATCGCCTGCTGGCGCTCCCCGGCGTGGCGGGCGACGATGCCGCAGATATTGTGCGCCTGGGCCAGCGCCTGCTTGTCGGCAGCCTGCTCGGCCAGCCGCAGCGCCTCCGCCGCCAGGGGATGCGCCTCCTCGTGCCGCCCGGCCGAGTGCGCCGTGCGGCTGCGGTCGGCGTAGACGTGGGCCCGGAAGCCAGGCTCGTCTCCCGCCTCCAGCGCGGCCCGGTAATAGCCGTCGGCCAGCGCCCATTCGCCGCGCCGCTCGTACACGCGGCCCAGACGCTGCTCCAGCCGGGCCCGCGCCAGCCCGGGATCGACGCTCTCGGCCAGAGCCGCCGCCGCTTCGTAGCTGCTCAGGGCGGCGTCGTAATCGCCAAGCATCGTCTGCAGGTCGCCCACCGCCTCGTGCAGCGCCATCAGCTCGGCCGGGTCGCGAGGCTCGCCGCCCGGCTGGCTGAGCGCCAGCGCGGCCTGGAAATGGGCCAGCGCCTCGCGGTTGGCGTAGAGGGTGCGGGCGTAGTCGCCAGCCCGGCGGTAAAACGAGGCTGCTTCCGCTTCCAGCCCGGCGCGCTGGTAATGCTGGGCGACGAGACCGGCGAGCGCTTCCCGGTCGCGCACGCGGGTGTGCTGCCAGATTGCTTCCGCCGCGCGCCGGTGTAGGAGGCGCTGCCGGGCGAGGCTCAGCCCCCCGTAGACGAGGCTGCGCAGCTTTTCATGGGCAAAGTCGTAGACGATGTTGCCCGGCTCGCCGCGCTCCTCGATCAACGCCCGTTCCAGGAGCGTTTCCAGGGCAACGACCGCCTCTTCTTCGCTGCGCCCGCTGGCTGCGCGCACGGTATCAAACTCGAAGCGCCGGCCGATGACGGCAGCCGCTTGCAACAGCTGCTGCGCCGCCTCCGGCAGCCCTCTCAGCCGCGCCAGAAAGAGGTCGCGCACAGTAGGCGGCATCGTGGCGGTCGGAGCCGGCTCGGGACTCCCGTTCGCCGCTACCAGTTCGAGGCCGGCAGCCAGATAGGCGGTGACAAAGAGCGGCAGCCCTTCCGTTTCCTGATAGAGGCGCGCTGCCGAGACTCCATCCCCGGCAGCGGCCTGCAGCAGCTCGGCAACGTCCGTTTCGGAGAGGCGGCCAAGGGGCAGAACCAGCCCGCGGTTGCTGCGCTGTGCGCCCGCCAGAAGCTGCTGGAGCTGTTGCTCCGGACCGGCTTCGCCGCTGCGCCAGGTGACCAGCAGCAAGAGTCGCTGTTCCTGCAGCCGGTGGGCCAGGTAGGTAAGCAGCTCCAGCGAGGCCGCATCGGCCCACTGCAGATCGTCCAGGAAGAGCGCCGCCGGGGCGCCCTCCCGCGCCAGGCCGCCCAGGGTGTGCGCCACGCCGGCGAAAAATCGCGACTGCGCGCCCGGGTCTTCCAACGGTCCGGCGGGCGGCAGGTCGGGGCGGCGCAGAGCCAGCTCCGGCGCGAGCCGGGCCGCCTCGCTCAGCCAGAGGGGGGCAATCTCCTGCAGCCGGTCGCCCGCCGCCAGCTGCTCCACGGCGCCGCGCAGCAGCTCGACCCACGGCCCGTAGGCCAGATCCACCTCTTCCTCGTAACAGCGCGCCGCGACCACGGGAACGCCCCGGCTCTGCAACTGGGCCAGCAGCTCCTCGGCCAGCCGGGTCTTCCCGATACCGGCCTCGCCGGAAAGGACGACGAGCATCCCGCCGTTGTGCGCGCGCTCATAGGCCTGCAGCAGGGCGTTCCACTCCGCCTCCCGGCCGACCAGCGGGTAGGCTGCGGGCGCCGTACTCTGGCCCTCCTCCGCCGGGGCGACCGGTTCCAGGCCGGCGGTGACCCGGCGGGGCGCCTCGGGCAGCCGGTTTTCCTTGATCGCCTGGTAGAGGGCCGTCGTCTCCTCCAGCGGCGCGACACCCAGCTCCTGGTCGAGGACGCGCACGCACTCCCGGTACTGGCGCAGCGCCGCCTCGCGCTGGTCGGCCCAGGCGTAGAGCCGCATCAGCGTCTGGTGCGCCTCCTCCCGCAGGGGATCGAGCGAGAGCCAGCGGCGGGCGTAGTCGAGCGCCCTGTCGAGCTGGCCCCGGGCGGTGAAGGCGTCCACCAGCTTCTCCAGCGCGACGCCCAGCTCCCGGCGCAGCTCTTCGCTCATGAAATACTGCCACTCGTCAAACTCCGGGCTGTCGCGCAGCGTGAAACCGGCCATGAAGTCGTCGTTGTAGAGCTGCACCGCCTCTTCCAGAAGCGCCAGGCAGTCCGTACATAGCTCGACCGGCCCATGCTCGTGTTGGCTCGCTTCCGCCAGCCGCTGCCGGAAGGCAAGCACGTCTACCTGGATGTCTGCCTCCGGGCGGAGCTGCAGCGTCTCGCGCGTCACGTCCAGAGCCTGCCGGTCCAGCGCCTGCCGGAGGGGCGAGAGCGTGCGGCGCAGCGCCGCGCGGGCCCGCGTCTGGTCGAGATCGGGCCAGAGCAGCGCGGCGAGGGCGTCGCGTGTGTGGGGTTGGGGGACCACCCCGCGCTGGGGCACGGCGAGAAAAGCAAGCAGGGCCAGCGCCTTCCGCGTATCGACGTTGAGGGCCACGCCGTCACGCATCATGCCCGGCGCGCCGAAGAGCGTAACGTGGATGCGACTCATGGTTGCTTATTGTACTGCAGATCGTCACAAAGCGCGCACCTCCCCCTTTCCCGTAACGATTACCGGACGCCGCCGGGTTAAGGTGTACGTAGTGAAGGAGGGAGTTATGGTAGAACACCCAATGTCCAGACTCAAACGGGTCAACGCCGGCGACGCCGCCGTCGATGGGCTGCTTGCCGGCCTTGTCGCCGGTCTCGTCAAAGGGCTTTTCCTGGTGCTCGCCGGCGTGCTGGCCGGCGGCGCGTGGCGCGACGTTCTGATCCAGCTCGACCCGCAGGGCAGCTCAGTCCTGCGCGGCCTGCTGGCGCACTTCGCCGTCGCCGGCATCTATGGGGCGATATTTGGCGTGGTCGCCAGCCGCTTCCGCCGTGTGCGGCCGGGCTGGCTCGCCGGACTGGTCTACAGCCTGTTTGTCCTGCTCTTTGCCTGGTTCGTTCTGCTTCCGGTCGCCGCGCCCGCGCTGCGGGAGGTCGGCGCGCCGACCTGGGCCTTCGGCCACGTGATCTACGGCCTGCTGCTGGGCACGCTGGCAGCCAGCAGCGAGAGCGCCGGCAGCCGCCTGAGTAGCCGCTGAGTCGCTGCGGTCGCGCCGGCGAACATGCTATAATGCGCCATCCATGCGTGTGCAATCGGTCACCTCCTTAATGAAACCCGGCGAAAGCGCGGGCGCTTTCTGGCGCAGCCTGGTGCAGCGGCTGGCCCGCCCGGTCTGGCTGGTCCTTTTCACCTTCACGGTGGTCATTTTCTTTGCCAGCCTGCCCCTTTACTACGAAAGGCTGACGACACTCTGCACGCGCGCGAACGGCTGCACCGAAATGCAGCTCCGCGCCGCGACGGCCAATGCGCTGGCTTCCGTCGGCATCTCCCTGCACGCATACGGCGTCTTCCACATTGTCCTGGCCCTGATCCTGAACGTCCTCTCCTGGCTGCTGGCCTACCTCATCTTCTGGCGCCGCTCTCCCAGCTGGCTCACCTTCGTCGTCAGTCTGATGCTGGCCCAGATCTACACCTTCCAGGCCATCGACACGCTGCGGCCCGTCTACCCGGCGCTGAACTTGCCGATCAACTTCATCGGCTTCTTTACCGGCAGCGCCGTGCCCCTGCTCTTTTACGCTTTTCCCAACGGCCGTTTTGTCCCCCGCTTTACGCGCTGGCTCGCCCTGGCCTGGATCGTGCTCATGTTCTCCGACAACTTCCTCATGGGCACCCGCTGGCACATTTCAAATTTCGGCTGGCTGGAGCCCTTTTTTGGTCTCTTTTTTGTAACCTTTGCCGCCGCTCAGCTTTACCGGTACCGCTACGTCGCCAGCGGCGTCGAGCGCCAGCAGACGAAGTGGGTCGTCTTCGGCTTTCTCGTCGGCGTCGCGATGATGATGTTCTTCAACGTGCTGCTGATCCTGGAACCGCCGGAGCTGCGCGGCGGCTCGCTGCTGTCGTTAGCCAAGGAGCTGGGCGATAGCTTTTTCGCCTTTCTCCTGACGGTCAGCCTCGGCGTGGCTATTTTGCGTTATCGCCTGTGGGACATCGACGTGCTCATCCGCCGGACGCTGGTCTACACGACCCTGGTGACTGTGCTGCTCCTCATCTATTTTGGCAGCGTGGTCCTCCTGCAGTCCTTCTTCCGCACACTGACAGGCCAGGACAGCGATCTGGCAATTGCACTCTCCACCCTGATGATCGCCGCCCTCTTTGCCCCGCTGCTGCGGCGCGTGCGCACCTTCATCGACCAGCGCTTCTACCGCCGCAAGTACGATGCGGCCCGGACCGTCGCCGCCTTTGCCGCCACGCTGCGCTATGAGGTCGAGCTGGACAACCTGACGGCGGAGCTGCTGCGGGCCATTGAGGATACTGTGGCTCCCAGCCATCTCTCCCTCTGGCTGCGCTATCCGGAAAAATAAGCATCGCCGCTCACGCTCCATCCCTGAAAAGTAAGTCTGCCGGAAATTCATCCCGTTCGTAACGATTTCCGGACGATCGCGCGCCAAACTAGGGCGTGTATGCAAACTACAGCCACATGAGAATGGCGGCGACTTGCCACATGGCAAGATAGTTGGCTGACCGTTTTTCGTAACGGGTTGCCAACCGACGAAACTGCTTGAAGCGATTGAAAAGG
>JAAYYY010000625.1 GCA_012515125.1 Chloroflexota bacterium | reverse complement strand
CTCATCGCCCAGACGGCCGGCGTGCTCGCCGCGCACTCTCCCGCCACGATTGACCTGCTGCGCGGCCTCTCGGCCGGGCTCGACATCCCCTACGAGCAATTGCTGCGCTACAACCTTGCCGCCTTTCTGCGCGACGTGCTGACCACGCGACGCCGGCTGGACGAGGAAGCCGCCGCCGCCGTGGAAGGCTGTACCACCTGGGCGGCGACTGGCCCGGCGACCGCTGACGGCCTGCCCGTTCTGGCCAAGAACCGCGACTATGACCGCGAGCATCTTCCCCTGCAGACCGTCGTCCGCGCCACGCCGGAGAGAGGTTACCGTTACACCTTCGTCACCAGCGCTGGCAGTCCGGGCGTTTTTGTCGCCGGCTTCAATGAGACCGGCCTCTCTGTGGTCGATACCCACGTCCCCAGCACCGACATCGGGCCGGGGCTGCCGATCTACGCGCTCTCCATGCACATCCTGGAGGAACACAACACCGTGCGCAGCGCGCTGGACTTTCTCCGCGCCACGCCACGGCTCGGACGCAACAACCTGTTGCTGGCCGACGCCACCGGCGACGTCGCCTGTTTCGAGGCCGGCTACACAGCCTACGGCCTGCGCGAGGCCGAGCAGGGTCTTCTGGTCAATACCAACCACTTCAACAGCCCGGCAATGGCCGGCGCTTACGTCGATACCGAGATTCCGGCTTTGCGCGGCAATAGCCAGCGCCGCTACCGGCAGGTGACTGCGGCGCTACAGGCCCAGGCCGAACAGATCGATTTGACTTGGGGAGAGGCGTTGATGCGCAGCCACGACGGGGCTCCCGCCTCGATCTGCCGCCATCCTTTCGGCGACGCTCCCACGAGCACCATTGCCTCGCTCTTCTTCCAGCCGGCGGCGCGCACGATGATCCTGTATCACGGCCTCCCGTGTGATCCGGCGACGCCCCGTGCCGAATTCCACTACTAGACCGCGCTGGTGGGGCTAGAATTTCACCAGGAAGGCGGTCAGATACATGATCAGGATGCCCGCTGCCAGGCCGGCGAAGTTAAGCCAGGAAAGCGCGGGGCGGTTCTCGCGCTGCGCATCGCGCACCAGCAGTCTGCCGACCTCGTAAGTCACCTGCAGGATCGCCCCGGCGCCCAGGCTGAGGAACAGCGCCGCTAGAAAGGGCGAAAAGGCCAGGCTGCCGATCCAGGTTCCCAGGATCGCGGGCGCACCGGCAAGCAGAGCCAGCAGCAGGAACGTTCGCAGAGCCGGCCGGTCCCCACGCAGCAGGGGCGCGGCAATGCCCACCCCTTCCGTGATATTGTGCAGCGTGAAGCCGACGACCAGGAAGGAGCCCAGCGCCGCCGCGCCGGTGGCAAAAGCCGCGCCGATAGCCAGCCCTTCGCCCAGGTTGTGCAGCCCGATGCCCAGAGCGATCATCGCCGCGATGCCCAGCGGCGATTTCATGCGCCCGCTGCGCCCGACGCTGAGCAGCAGGCCCAGGCTGAACAGAATGCCGAAGAAGACGACCGGCACACCCTGGAACACGCCAGGCGCTTCCGCAGCCAGCTCCAGCGCCTCCAGCACCGTGTCTACGAACAGGAAGATAAGCAGGCCGATGGTCAGGGCCAGGATGGCATTCATCCACTTGCGGTCCACCTGGCGCATGAAGGGGTACCAGAGCATGCCCAGCGCCACCGGCACCACGCCCACGTAGATGCCCAGCAGCCCATAAGCGAGCAGGGTGCCCCGGTCAGCGCGCGGCGAGCGCACGGCGACGTCCACCACTTCCTCGAAGGTCAGGCCGGTGGCGGTAACTACCTTGATCGCCAGTGGCTCGCCGTCCACCCAGGGGTAAGGGATGTCGATAGTCGCGCGCTCCAGCCGGTCGAGGGTGTTGCCGGGCGTCACCGTGTATTGCCAGTAGGCGTCGTCGACCAGCACCTGGGCCACAGTCACCGGATCGGGACCGCCGTTGATCAGCTCCAGCCGGATCTCCCCTTCCGCAGGAAAGGTAACGCGCTGGACGTTGAGCTGCTCCAGCGGCGGAAAGGCGCCGCTGAAAAAGGCCAGCGGGTTCAGCAGCAGGAAAGCGGCGACCAGCGCCACCAGCAAGGCAAGAGGAGCCAGCGCCAGCGTCCACCTGGGTATTCTCAGGGTCAATAGAGAGTCGCTCTTTTGCATCTCACTTCTCTCTTGCATGGGCGTTCTGCGCTTACGGCAGCACCTCGAAGAAGCTCATCCAGCCCAGCTCGGCAAACTCGCTCTGGTGGGCGTGGAACATGTACAGGCCCGGCTCGAAGTCGGCGAAGGAGAACTCGAGGATGCCGCGCTGCGCCTGGCACTGCATGATCGTGTCCACAGTCTTCAGCGTCGGCTCCAGTGTGGTGCCGTGGTCGTAGTAGTCGAAGAAGTTACCGTGAATATGCAGGGAGTTGATCGGATCGAATTCGGTCACGTTGACCAGGTAGAGCCGCTGCAGCTGGTCCCGGCGGACCGGGATTGGATCCTGCACGTAACCAAAGGCGATCGAGTTGGCGGCGTAGACCTCATTGTCCCCGTCGAAGTTGGTGTCAAAGCCATTCATGACGATGACCATCTCGTTGACGGCCTTGTTCTCGGCATACTGGTGGTTGCGCGAGCGGGCCGCCTTCTGCGCCTCACCGCTCTGCCGCTCCGGGTCCGGGTCGATGATGAAGGCGCCATAGAGACCTTTGTGAATGTGCCGTTTCAGAGGAACAGCGTGACAGTGATAGAGGTGGCAGCCGAACGGCCGCGCCTCAAACTCATAGGTGAAGCTCTCGCCCGGCCCGATCATGCCGCGCCCAATACCCGGTGCGCCGTCCATCCGCGCCGAGTGGATGCCGTGGAAATGAAGCGTGTGCGGGTGCAGGCTGGCGTTGGCGAAATGGATGCGCAACAGCTCGCCTTCCACACAACGCAACGTCGGCCCCGGCACCTGCCCCACAACGCGTCCCTGTTTGCGCGAGGCGGCTGATGTTGGGCTGCCATAGACCCAGGCCGGGAAGTAGACGCCTGGAGCAATCTCCACCTCCTGATCCACGGCGACGATGTTCCACTCGCGGACGGTTCTGCCGTTTTCCTCTGTCACCGTCCCATAGTCGAAGTCGTAGAGAAGGTCGAGGGGATGGAAGCCGTTGCGCTGGTGGTCCACCTGCCCAACGGTCATCTGGGCATGCTCGTCATGTTCTTGCTGGTGTTCCTGATGGGGTGGGGCAGCGGCGGCCTCTCCGGCGGAGATACGGTGCAGGCCCGCAACGCCTGTAAGCCCGGCTATCCCGGCGCCGCCAATCTTCAAGAAGTTACGGCGGGTGAGGCCTTCTGATTCTAAACCATTCATATGGGACACCTTATACCAATTTTTAGATATAACTAAATTATAGAGGCCGCCTCTCTGTTGTCAAGCAGGGATTTGGCCTCTAGGGCCGTAGCTCCCATCCTGGTCGGGAAGACCAAAACTGCTTGACGATGTGTTCTTTTCGCCGTAGACTTGCCGGTTCGCGCTGGAGCCAGAATCTGGCGCCCGATCCGGTCTTTCAGGCCAGAGGAGAATAGTCTCATGATCGTGGGCATGGACTTCGGCACCACCAACTCGGGGATGGCGGTGTACGATGGACAGGAGCTGCGCCGGCTGCCGCTGGATCCCGCCAGCGACAACCCGCGCGTGCTGCGCACTGCCCTCTACATCACCAATGAGCAGGATGTCTACATAGGGCGCGACGCCCTCGACCGCTACTTCGCGCACAATGTCGGCCGGCCGACCAAGCTGGAGCGCGTCTGGGTGGGCGAGATCGAGGTGCGCGGCGCCGACATGTACTTCGTCACCGATGCCTACGTCTGGGCCGACATGATGAGCCCGGGCCGCCTTTTCCTCAGCTTCAAGACCAATCTGCGCGACCATCAGTATAGCGGCACGGTCATCGGCAATTTCTTCTACCCGATCGAGTCGCTGGTCGCCCTCTATCTCTACGTCACCCGCCGCCGGGCGGAGAAGCTGTTGGGGCGCTCGCTTCGCGAGGTAGTCCTGGGCCGGCCGGTCCGTTTCGCCGACGAACCCCAGCACGACGCGCTGGCCCAGGAGCGGCTGCTGCGCGGCGCTTTCCAGGCCGGCTACGAGAAGGTCTATCTCCAGCACGAACCGGTCGCCGCCGCCTACCATTACGCCAGCACGGCCCATCGCGCCCAGAATATCCTCGTCTTCGACTTCGGCGGCGGCACGCTCGACATCACCATCATGCGCCTGGGCAACGGACGGCGAGAGGTCCTGGCGACGGGAGGCGTCCCTGTCGCCGGCGACGTCTTCGACCAGAAGCTGGTCCGCCACGCGCTCCCCCGTCACTTTGGCGAGGGCAGCACCTATGGCCCCAAGGCAATGCCCATCCCCCACTGGATTTATGACGCCTTCTCGAGCTGGCAGACCATACTGGAGCTGCAGACGCCGCAGAACCGCCGCGTGCTCGACGAAATCGCCCAGACGGCGCAGCGCCCGCGCGACATTCGCGCCCTGCTCAGCCTCGTCACGGGAAACTACGCCCTGCAGATGTTTGACACGGTGGAGCGCACCAAACGGGACCTCTCCGAGCGCTTCGGCGGCATGATCCGCCTGGACGGCCCCGGCTTTGACGTGATGCAGCTCGTCACCCGCCGGGAGTTTGAGCACGTCATCCGCCCCGAGTACCTGCGCATCGAGCAGCACATGGACGAGACGTTGCGCGCGTCGGGCCTGCGCCCGGAGCAGATCGACGCCGTCATCCGTACCGGCGGCTCGGCGGAGATCCCCCTTTTCCAGAAGATGCTGCGCCAGAAGTTCGGCGGCGACCGCCTGCACAGTATCGACACCTTCGGCAGCGTCACCGCCGGGTTGGGTATCATCGCCCACGGGATCGCGCAGGGGGAAATCGATGCCCGGGCCTACACAGCCGTCGATCTCGCCCACCAGGAGCTGTCCCGGCCGGGGACAGAAGAAAAGGCTCTGGCCCGCCCTAAGGTTGCCACCGTGAGTCTGGCCCTGCTGCGCCGCCGCATCGACCTGCAGGAAGGGGGCGAGGTGCAGGCGACGGCCGGCCAGCGCGTCCTCGTCCTCCTGACCGCCGGAAACGAAGTCTGCGCCGCAATCGGCCCCTCGCTGGATGCGGCAGCTATGGACCTGCGGAGCCGGCTGCCGGGCGGCATCCCGCCTTTGCTCGGCGGCGTCGTCGCCGCGCCGGACGAGCCGCTTTTGCTGATCACGTCGCGCTATCGTTTCCTGCGCATGACGGCAAGCCAGCTTCTGGCCCTGGAGGCGATTGGGCAGCCACTGGACGAGCTATACCAGTTTGCCGAGAACGAGGCTGTCTTTGCCGTGGCCAGCTGGAAGGCGATCAAAGGCCACCCGCGTTTGCTGCTGACGACCTCGCTCGGCTTCGCCCGCACCTACCCGACCGGCGTGATCGCCCCCGCGATTGAGGCCCCGGTCCCGTTGACCTTCGAGCATCCCTTACCCGGATGGCCCCAGGCGGTGCAGGGGGCGCATCTCCACGACCGGCTGCTGCTCTTCACGACGGCAGGCCGGGGGATCTGCTACCCGCTCGATGCGCTGCCCGGCGGCGGGCTGCAGATCCTCAACCGGGACGAAGACGACGCCATCGTCTCCACGCTGGCGCTGCCCGAAACGGCGTCGATCCTGCTGGTCACCGCCGATGGCTACGCCCGGCGTTTGCCTCTGAGCGCCGTGCACGCGCCGGAGAAGGCGAACGACAAGGGGCGCGTTCTGCTGTCGCGCCGCCCGCTGGCTGGCGCCGCCGAGGCCAGGTCGCCGCTCGTGGCGCTGACTGCCCAGGGGCTTGTGGAGCTGGACCCTTCGGCCGTGCCCCTGGAGCCCGAAAGCACGCGCAGCCACCGCCTGCTGCGCCACGGCGATGTCCGGCTGCTGCTTTCCTGAGCGCCGTCACATAATCTTCTAATAGCAGGTTAGTGCGGCTTATGTTAGAATAGATGTTCTGGTAGACCGACTGTGCTGAGCTCCGAGAGTGCCATGATCCTGCAAAATATCGTCGTGCGTGGCGCACGCGAACACAATCTTCAGAACATCGACGTCGAGATCCCCCGCAACCAGCTCGTCGTCCTCACCGGTCTATCCGGCTCCGGCAAATCGTCGCTGGCCTTCGATACCATTTTCGCCGAAGGCCAGCGCCGTTATGTCGAGTCGCTTTCGGCCTATGCCCGCCAGTTCCTCGGCCAGCTGGAGAAGCCGGCCGTAGACCAGATCGAGGGGTTGAGCCCGGCCGTCTCCATCGACCAGAGAGGGGTCAGCCACAACCCGCGTTCGACGGTAGGCACGGTCACCGAGATTTACGACTATCTGCGCCTGCTTTACGCCCGCGTGGGCACGCCCCACTGCCCCGTCTGCGGGCGCCCGGTCCAGCCCCAGTCGGCCGAGCAGATCGTCGATAGTGTCCTGCGCATGCCGGCCGGCAGCCGCATCCAGGTACTCGCGCCGCTCGTGAAGGGGCGCAAGGGCCACCACCAGCAGATCTTCGAGGACGTGCGCCGCGCGGGTTTCGTGCGCGTGCGTGTGGACGGCGAGCTGCGCCAGGTGGACGAAGAGATTGAGCTGGACCGCTACAAGAACCACACCATCGAAGCCGTGGTGGACCGGCTCGTCATCGGCCACGCACCCGACGACACGAGCGAGGAAGCCCAGGCGGCACGCTCGCGGCTGACCGACTCGGTGGAGACGGCGCTGCGCCTCGGCGAAGGGGTCGTGATCATCAACGACGTCACCGATCCCCGTAACCCGGTTGACAGTCTCTATTCCGAGCATCTCTCCTGCGTCTACGATGGCACCAGCATTCCCGACATCGAGCCCCGGACCTTCAGCTTCAACACGCCTCACGGCGCCTGTCCCGAGTGCCAGGGGCTGGGAACCAAGAAAGAGATCGATCCCGATCTGATCATTCCCAATAAGGACCTGAGCCTGCGCGAAGGGGCGATCACCGCCTGGCCTACCGACGACCGCAAAGGCTACTACTGGCAGCTCATCCAGGCGACGGCCAACCACTTTAAGATCCCCCTGGACGTGCCCGTGCGCGAGCTGAGCGAGGCGCAACTGCGCGTGATCCTCTACGGCAGCGGTCGTGAGAAGCTCGGCGTGCGCTACGTCAACCGCGAAGGGGCCGTGCGCCAGTACCGCACCCAGTTTGAAGGCGTCATCCCCAACCTGGAGCGTCGCTATCTGGAATCCACCTCCGATTATGTGCGTAGCAAGCTGGAAGAGTACATGGTCAACCGCCCGTGCAGCGCCTGCGGCGGCACGCGCCTGAACGCGGTAGCGCGGGCTGTGGACATTGACGGCATGACGATCGCCGAGGTTGCCAATATGGCCGTCGTCCGCACAGCCGCCTGGGTGCGGACTCTGCAGGGCCCGCAAACGCCCCTGACCCCGCGCCAGCAGATGATCGCCGAGTCGATCCTCAAGGAGATCCGTGACCGGCTGGAGTTTCTGAACAACGTCGGCCTCGACTACCTGACCCTCAGCCGCTCGGCCGGCAGCCTGAGTGGCGGCGAGGCGCAGCGCATCCGCCTGGCGACGCAGATCGGCAGCCGCTTGATGGGCGTGCTCTACGTGCTGGACGAGCCCAGCATCGGCCTGCACCAGCGCGACAACGCCCGCCTGATCCAGACGCTGAAGGGCATGCGCGATCTGGGAAATACGGTGCTCGTCGTCGAACATGATGAAGAGACGATCCGGGCAGCCGACTGGGTAGTGGACCTGGGACCCGGCGCCGGCAAGCATGGCGGACGCGTCGTGGCCGAAGGGCCGCCAGAAGAGATCGCCCGGAACCGGGATTCCCTGACCGGCGCTTATCTGAGCGGGCGGCTATCCATCCCCATCCCGGAGCGCCGCCGGGAGGGTTCGGGCCAGGTACTCGTCGTGCGCGGCGCGCGCGAGAACAACCTCAAGGACATCGACATCACCATCCCGTTGGGCAAATTCGTCTGCGTCACGGGTGTCAGCGGCAGCGGCAAGAGTACCTTCCTCATCGAGATTCTCAGCAGGCGGCTCTCCCAGCATTTCTATCGCTCGCCCACGCTGCCCGGCCGGCACGAGGTCATCGAAGGGCTGGAACATCTGGACAAGGTGATCGAGATTGACCAGAGCCCGATTGGGCCGACGCCTCGTTCCAACCCGGCGACCTATACGAAGCTCTTCGACCCCATTCGCCAGCTCTTCGCCGATCTACCCGAGAGCAAGCTGCGCGGCTACAAGGCGGGCCGTTTCAGCTTTAATGTCAAGGGCGGGCGCTGCGAGGCCTGCCAGGGCCAGGGCCAGAACCGTATCGAGATGCAGTTCCTGCCCGACATCTACGTGCCCTGCGACATCTGCAAGGGAACGCGCTACAATCGGGAGACCTTACAAATCGAGTACAAGGGATTGAACATCGCCGAGGTGCTGGATTTGACGGTCGACGAGGCCCTCGACTTTTTTGAGCACATCCCGACCATCAACCGGCGTCTGCAGACGATGTCCGACGTCGGCCTCGGCTACGTGCGGCTGGGGCAGCCGGCGCCGACCCTGAGCGGCGGCGAGGCCCAGCGCGTCAAGCTGAGCCGGGAGCTCTCGAAAATCGATACCGGGCGCACGATGTACATCCTGGACGAGCCGTCGGTGGGTCTGCACAGTCACGACGTTGCCAAGCTGATCAAGGCGCTGAACCGCCTCGTCAACAAGGGCAATACCGTCGTGATCATCGAGCACAACCTCGATATCATTAAGGTCGCCGATCACATCATCGACCTCGGCCCTGAAGGTGGTGAGCGCGGCGGGCAAATCGTTGCCGAAGGGACACCGGAAGAAGTGGCTGCCGTGGAAGAGTCCTATACAGGACATTTCCTCCGGCCGATACTCAACGGACATGCCGTCCCGGTGGCAATGGAGACCCGGTAGCGCCGGGTCTCTTTTTTTCTACGCCGCTGCTTCGTTTCTGGCCTGACATTTCAGGCAGAAGGAGGTTTCATACATGGAACAGAGCGAGCGACCACAGGTTGCCCTCTTCATCGACTTTGAGAATCTGGTTTATGGCCTGCAGGAGACATACGGCACCAACTTCGCCGACGAAGTCGAGCCCGAGCTGCTCTTCGAGCTGGCCGAGGAATACGGGCAGGTCGTTCTCGCCAACGCCTACGCCGACTGGCGCTTCCGCGAGATCAACCAGTTCCAGGGCGATCTTTACCGGCTGGGGATTGACCTCATTCACGTCTTTGGCAAACGACAGGCCAACAAGTACAAGAACGCCGTAGACGTGAAGATGGCGGTGGATGCCATCGAGACGGTATGGACCCTGCCGCATGTCGATACCTTTGTCATTGTCTCCGGCGACCGCGACTTTATCCACGTACTCAAGACGTTGCGCCGCTATGGCAAGACCGTCGTCGGCGTCTCTCCGGCGATGGCTATCAGCAACGACTTCGCGGCGCTCTGCGATCGCTTCGTGCGCTACGGCGCGCTCGCCCAGACATACCGGCAGGAGGCGCTGGCCAACGGGCGCGGCAACGGCGAGCGGCTGGAGCTGGATACAGTGCGCCAGGCCCTGCGCGAGATCCTTGCCGAAAGGCCGGAAGGGCTGAAAGGCTCGCAGATCAAGCCCCTGCTTCGCCGCCACCTCTCCGTCACCTTCGACGAGAGCGAGTATGGCTTTTCGCGCCTTGTCGATCTGCTTCACGCCCTGCCCGATACCATCAGCGTGGCCCACAACCCGGCAGGCGGCGATATCACCGTCTTCCCCGCCGAGGCGAAGGGCAGCGCCGCGTACGCTGCGGCGACCTCCCCCGTGCGGCAGCAGCCCTACGAGGAGCTTTCGCGCCGGGCCGGGCTGCCGCGCTACCGCTTTGTTCACGACGCGCAGAGACGCCGCGAGATTATCGCCGCCCTCTACCAGGCGATGATCGAGCGATCGCCGTTTAAGCTCGCCAACATCTTTGACCGCGTGCTGGACGAGTGCGAAGAGCTGCAGCTTTCCACGACCGTGCTCTCCAAATACCAGGCTATCCTCTGGCAATCGCGCGTCTTCGAGGTCGAGCAAAACCAGCAGACGATCCCGACCCGCGAACGGCTGATGCGCCTCGTCCCCGAGATCCGCAGCAGTGACGACCTTGCCTTCCGCTACGAAGCCAGCATCGTCTACAAGCTCGCCACGGCGGCCGAAGAGATGGGTCGCTCGCTCGCGCCGGACTCCATCTGCCAGATCATGGGGCTGAGCGGCGAGCAAGGGCTGGCCTATGCAGAGCGGCTCCTCGACTACGTCGCCGAGCAGCAAAACGGCTGACCCTGCCGGAAGAGCCGCTTTACGGTTAACAGGCAGACGCATGAACCTGGTCACCCTCGAAGGCGTCGGCAAGCAGTTCAGCGAGCGCAAGCTGCTGGACGGCGTCGATCTGCTCATTAACGAAGGCGATCGCATCGGCCTCATTGGCATCAACGGCAGCGGCAAGACGACGCTGCTGCGCATCATCGCCGGCGAGGAGCCGGCCGATAGCGGCAGCGTCACCGTCTGGGGCGGCGTCACGATCCGCTACCTGTCCCAGCAGCCTGACCTCGACGGCTCCCTGACGGTGCTCGACCACCTCTTTCACAGCGACGAGCCCGCTATGCGCCTGCTGCACGACTTCGAGGAGGCGTCGCTGCGCCTGCAGGAGCGACCGGACGACGCCGTCCTGCAGCAGCGCCTCATCGAGCTGACCGCCGAGATGGACCGCACGCACGGCTGGGAAGCGGAGGCGCAGGCCAAGACCATCCTCACCCGGCTGGGTATCACGGAGTTCGACGCCCGGCTCGACCAGCTCAGCGGCGGGCAGCGCAAACGAGTCGCTCTCGCCCGCGTGCTGATCAACCCGTCGGACCTGCTCATCTTCGACGAGCCGACCAATCACATCGACGCCGAGACCATCGCCTGGCTGGAAGATTACCTGCTCGGCATGTCCGGCGCGCTGCTCATGGTCACCCACGACCGCTATTTTCTCGACCGGGTGGTCAACCGCATCGTCGAACTGGACCGGCGCAAGCTGATCAGCTACCCCGGCAACTACAGCAAATACCTCGAGCTGCGCACCGCTCGTCATGAGCAGCTTGCCGCAGCGGAGGCCGCCCGGCAAAACCGTCTCCGGCAGGAGCTGGAGTGGCTGCGTCGCGGCGCCCAGGCGCGCAGCACCAAACAGAAGGCGCGCAAGCAGCGCATCGCCGAGCTGCAGCAGCTTCGCTATGACAGCGGCGAAGAACGTGTCGCCATCGCCCTAGCCGGCCGGCGGCTGGGCAAGAAGGTGCTGCAGGCGCGCGATCTGACCAAGGCGTACGACGGGCGGCTGCTCTTCAAGGGTGTGGACTTCCACCTGGACCCGGGCGACCGGGTGGGCATCATCGGGCCGAACGGCGCCGGTAAGAGCACCTTTCTGGACATCCTCGCCGGCAAAACAGCGCCAGACGAAGGCAGCGTCGCCTGGGGCGAAACAGTGCACCTCGGCTACTACGATCAGGAGAGCGCCGGGCTGCCGGACGATCAGCGCATTATCGACTATATCGAATCGCTGGCGCCGCTCGTGCGTACCGCCGACGGGGAGCGCGTCGATGCCGCGCAAATGCTCTCCTGGTTTCTCTTTTCCCGCCCTGAGCAGCGCACCTACATCGGCGCCCTGAGCGGCGGCGAGCGGCGGCGGCTCTACCTGCTGCGCACGCTGCTCCACCAGCCCAACGTCCTCATGCTCGACGAGCCGACCAACGACCTCGACGTGCAGACGCTCACCGTGCTGGAGGAGTTTCTCGACCATTTCCAGGGCGCGCTGCTGGTCGTCAGTCACGACCGCTACTTTCTGGATCGCAACGTGGACTTTCTGGTCCACTTCGGCGATGAGACCGTCAGCGGGCGCTATCCCGCGCCCTTCAGCAGCTACCTCAGGCTCCGGCGCGAAGAGGAGCGCGAGGTGGCCCAGGAAGCCGCCCGGCGCTCCAGCACGCCGGCCCCTCCGGCAGCCCCGCGACCCGGCCTGCCTCCGGCCCGCCTGAGCTGGCGGGAGAAGCAGGAACTGCAGCAGTTAGAGGAGCAGATCGCCGGCCTCGAAGCAGAGAAGCAGCGGCTCGGCGAAGAGATCAACCTCAGCGGCGAAGACTATCTGCGGCTCCAGGAGCTGGCCGATACGCTGGCCGAGAAAGAGGCCGCCCTGGAGCAGGCTATGAGCCGCTGGCTGGAGCTGGCAGCCCGCGCCGAAGAGAATTGACGCTCTCCTGTGGCTATGATAGACTATGCCTATATTATGTTGACCTGAAACGACCTGGAGGCATTTGTGAAACGCACATTCTCCCGTCTGGCATGGCTGCTCGCCATTCTCTCCCTTACGCTCTTGCTGGCTGCCTGCGAGCGGATGCTCCAGGAAGAGCCCCCCACGGTGCAGCCCACAACGCCCGGTCTGGGAATTCCCACCCTCGATCCGCTGGCCACCCCCCTGCTGCCCCCGTCCGGGGAGACGCCGACCACAGACCCGCTGGCCCAACCGACCGCGTTACCCGGAGGCGAGACGCCCGTAGAAGGAACGGAGCCGCCCGCCGAGACGGCCGTGCCCCAGGACGTCGTCCATATGGTCGTCGCCGGCGACACGCTGGGCAGCATCGCCCAGCAGTACGGCGTCACTGCCGAGCAGATCGCCGCGGCGAACAACCTGACCCTTGAGGCGACGCTGGACATCGGGCAGCAGCTTCTCATCCCGCTGAGCGGGCAGGTGCAGCCACCCCCGACGTCCGAGCCGGTTGTCGAGCCGACGGCCGCGCCGCCGGTAACCGAAGAGCGTGTCCACATTGTCCAGGCCGGCGAAAATCTGTACCGCATCGGCCTGCAATACGGCTTCACCATCGAGGAACTGGCCGCCTACAACAACCTGACCAACCCGGACCGCCTGGAAATTGGCCAGCAGATCCGCATCCCGCCTGAGGGTTATACCGTTCCCTGATGGCGCAGTCTGAGGCCACACCAGACGGAGCTATCCTTTGGGCCGGCCGTTCGTGGCGGCTGCGGGTGCGCCGTCTGACCCAGCCGGACGGCAGCCAGGTTGAGAAGGGGTATATCGAACATCCTGGCGCCGTCGTCCTTGTGCCCTATCAGGACGACGGCGCTGTTTTGATGTTGCGCCAGTACCGGGCCACGCTCGGGCAGAGCATCCTGGAGCTGCCGGCGGGGACGCGCGGCTGGCAGGAAGAGTGGTTGGCCTGCGCCCAGCGCGAGCTGCGCGAAGAAACTGGCTTCCGGGCGGCGACGCTGGCGCCGCTCGGGGACGTGTGGGCCGCGCCCGGTTATTCAGACGAGGTGATGCGCTTTTATCTGGCGACCGGGCTGCAGGCCGACCCG
>JAAYYY010000624.1 GCA_012515125.1 Chloroflexota bacterium | reverse complement strand
TCACCGAAAGCGAGTTGCCCGTCACGTCACGCCGGAAGCGGTCGGCAACCGATTCTGTTTCCAGCGCCGCCTCGATCTCGCCCAGCTCAGAAGTAGCCGCGGGTGGCTCGTCTTCGGCGGCGGCGACAGCGGCTGCAGTGGGTGTCGCCGTATCCACAGGCGCCATTTCTTCCACGGTGGCCGGTGGCGCGGTAGCCGCTGCGGTTGGCTCGACGGCTTCCTCTTCGGCCGGTATGACCTCGGCCAGACCGGGAATGGCCGGCCAATCAACGCCGCCCGCTGCCAGATGCTGCTCGATCAGGCCGGGGAACTGCTGCGGGATTTCGCCGGAGCCGACGAGCACGCTCTCGCCGACGATCAGGGTGGGCACACCCCGCCGCTCCGGCGGGATCTCGAAATGGGTGATGGCGGCCTGGTAGAGCGCCTGGCCATCGGGGTGGGCTGTGTTAATGCCCAGCACGTCAAGCTGTTCCCCGTATTGCTCGAGCAGCGGCGGCAGATCGTCGTTGATGACCTGGTGGCAATGGGGGCAGCTCGGCGAGTAAAAGAGCACAGCGCGGACGACGGGATCGGCGGCCTGGGCCGGCAGGGCGGCTGCCAGGCAGACGAGGAATAGCACAAGATAGGCGAGCCGGCGGGTTGGGTGGTGCATAGGTTTCTCTGCTCCTTCGCCAGGATGCAGCCGGTCATGTCGCGCTGCATCGCCAGGCGCTACCGTGAGCATACCGCCCCGTACGGCCCGCGATAAGTGCCGAATGGCGCTTTCGTATGTGATTTTTGTCACAAATCGAAGATGAAACGGCTTGGCGGGTGCGGCCTCGGCCTCTAAAGGTTCACTACGAGCCGGCCCAATGCCTGCAGGTTCATTGCCGGCGACAGCTCCTGATAGGCGAGGACGGGTACGTCGGGGAACTCGGGGGCCAGCAACCGGGCCAGGTGCGCCCGCACGCCGACATCCGTGAGGATGGCCGGCCGGTCAGCTGCACCAGGCGAATAGCCGCCCATCTCCTCGCGCACGGCGGCCAGCAGGCGGTCGATAGCCTCGGCGTCCAGGCTCTGTTCGACCAGTGCTTCCTCCAGTGCGGGCTCCAGGAGCAGGACGGGCAGGGTGTTCTGGCCGCGTGTCATTTTGTGGCTGATGAGTTCCTTCATCCCGGTACGGACGTAGGCCGCCATCATCTCCGGCTCGGCCGGCCCGGATAGCGGTTCGGGGAGTGGCAAGCGATTGTCGAAGATGATGAGCCGGCGGGAATCGGCGACGATGGTGTCGAAGCTGAGGATCAGCTCGGCTATCTGGCGCAGGTTGCGAATGGATATCTGCTCGGCCAGCAGGCGGCGCAGGACGCGCGTAATGAAGGCCAGGCCGAAGCGCCCGGAGAGGGCCTCGTTCAGCGCGGGAAAAACCTCGCCCAGCTGGTAGCACAGCTCGGCGGCGAGATTCTGGTCGAAGAGGGCAGCCGAGGCCTCGCGCAGCTCGCGGCTGAAGCAGAGAATCAGGTAACCCAGGGCATCCCACGTCGTCATGCCGGCCTGTTCTAGTCCCTCCTTCTCTTCCGCAGTGACGAGGGCGGCCTCGTCGTCGTTGGCCGGGTTCTGGCTTTCGACGCCGTCAGTACCCGGCAGGCGCAGCCGTTCTACGCTCTTGTTGACCAAGATCTCGCCGGCTCTCAGGCCGGCCCAGGGCAGCCCCACGACGTCGTTGATCTGTACGGCGAAGCTGTGCGGCGGCAGATCCGGGTCGGGAACGAGGCGGAAGTCCGGGTAGCGCATGCCCAGCTCGTAATACAGGCCATCGCGCATGAGCGTGAAGGGGCTCTCCTCCGGCACCAGCGCCCGCAGCTGCTGCAGGCCGGCCGGGGGAAGCGTGACGATGACGACCTCAGGGCGCAGCGCGACAATGAGCGCCTCGGCGATCTCGTCCGGCGGACTGCCGGCGGTCGCGGACTTGTGGATGATAGTGCCAATCCGCTCCCGGTCCCGGAGGGAGAGCCGCAGGTGCAGAAGCTCGCGCAAGATCTCCAGCAGCGTTTCGGGCGGTAAGGCCGACGACGGACTACCGTCGGGCAAAGCGGCGAGATAGGCGTCGAGCTGCTCGCGCGCGAGCAGGCAGGCGGGATCGAGCGCCAGAATGGCCGGGCAGGCTGTTTCCAGGAAGCGAGCCAGACGACTGGGCTCGCCCGCCTCTGCCGGCCCCTCCAGCCAGCCGGCGATACGCTCCAGATTGGGCGGCTGCAGCGGCGTGGCGGTCAGGAAGCTGTAGACGCGCGCCAGCAGGCGATCGGGGTAGCGGCAGGGGGCTCCGCCGACGGACAGGCGCAGGAACTGGCTCTGGCTGCTGCCCTCGGCCAGCGCGGACAGGGCGACCGCCGGCTCGCCGGGCACGCCCAGCCGCGCCATAAGGTCGCCCACGCCGGTGGCGATAGACCGGCGCGCGTCGTCGAGCAGGCCCGCCGTGCCCTCGGCGCGGGCCAGCAGGCGGGGCGATAACTCGACCGCAAGCTGGAGGGGCGGGTGCTTGGCGTCGTCAGCCATTCTCGATCTCCTCCATCGTCTGGGTCAAAAGCTCGTCGCGGGAGAGAACCGGGAGCTGCGGGAACTCCAGGGCAATGAGCCGGCGCACCGGGAGGCGCAGCTCGCCGCTGCTGACG
>JAAYYY010000082.1 GCA_012515125.1 Chloroflexota bacterium | reverse complement strand
CCACAAAGGCCTGGATGGCGGCCTGCATGCGGATATGCTCTTCGGGCGTGATGTCCGCCGCCACGACGAACGTATTACGAATCGCTTCGGGCACGCTGGTCAGGTGCTGGCAGGTGCCCAGATGGACGACTTCCTCCACGATGGCTGCCCGTGTCGCCTCGTCCAGGCCCGCGTTGATCAGCGCGCGTTCGAAGAGGGGGCTTGTGTAGTGTAGCTCCAGATCCTTGCCCTTGTCGTCAACGTGGCGCACGTAGGCCAGCGCGAAGACCGGCTCGCAGCCGTACCCTTCGCAGCCCGAGACGGTGGCGATGGTGCCTGTCGGCGCGACGGTCGTTTGCGCTGCGTTGCGTATGCCGTGCTGCTTGATGCCTTCGACGATACTGCTCCAATCGAGCTGTGGCCGGCCCCACGTCTTGCCCGTATCGACCAGCGGCCGGGGAGGACGCCATTTCAGATCCTGCGGATCGTAGATGCTGCCCTTGATCGCCGTGAAGGGTCCGCGGCGGCGGGCCAGGTCGATGCTCGTGCGCATGCAGTGGTAGCGGATGAACTCCATGACCTTGCCGGCCAGCTCCTGCCCCTCTTCGCTGCCATAGCGCACGCCGAGGTGGTACATCATGTCGCCAAGGCCCATGATGCCCAGTCCGATGCGCCGCGCGCGCAATGCCGCCCGCTCCAGCTCGGGCACGGCCGGGACATAGGCATTGGCCGACACCACGTTGTCCAGGAAATGGGTGGCTTCTTCGACTGTGCGCTGCAACTGCTCCCAATCGACGGTGCCGTCCTCGTTCATGTGCCGGGCCAGGTTGATCGAGCCCAGGCAGCAGTTCTCGTAGGGGCCGAGGAACTGCTCGCCGCACGGGTTTGTCGCTTCCAGCTCGTAGAGCTGGGGCACCGGATTGTCGCGGTTCGCGGCATCCAGGAAGAGCACGCCCGGCTCGCCGTTGTTGTGCGCATATTTGACGATCTTGTTAAACAGGTCTCGGGCACGGACGGTATTCCAGACTTCGCCATCCTGCGGGTTGACCAGGGGGAAAGGCTCGTCGTTGGCGACGGCCCGCATGAACGCATCTGTCACGCCGACAGAGATGTTGAAGTTGGTGATCGCGCCTTCCTCTGACTTGCAGCTGATGAACTCCTCAATGTCGGGGTGGTCAACGCGCAGGACGGCCATGTTCGCGCCCCGGCGCGTGCCGCCCTGGGCAATCTCGCCAAAGGCCTGGTCGTAGACGCGCAGGAAACCCACGGGGCCGGTCGCCTCTCCGGCCGAGCTGCGCACCAGCGCCCCTTTCGGGCGCAGGCGAGAGAAGGCAAAGCCGTTCCCGCCGCCTGTCTGCTGGATGAGCGCGGCGTCGCGCAGCGTCTGGAAAATGCCCGACGACTCGCGGCCCATATCATCGTCGATGGGTAGGACGAAACAGGCCGCAAGCTGGCCCAGGGGGGTCCCGGCGCCGGTGAAGGTCGGGCTATTAGGCAGAAAGCGCAGCTCCGTCAGCAGCTTAAAGAACGTCTCCTCGGTCGTGTCTACGTCGTCATCATATTCGGCGTCGGGCAAGGCAATATGGTGGGCGACCCGGCGGAACATGCCCTCTACGGTCTCTGCCGGCTTGCCGTCGGGCCCACGGCGCAGGTAGCGTCGTTCCAGCACGGCCCGGCCGTTCTCGCTAAGGGCGATCCTTTCTTCGCTCCCGGCCGGTTTCGCATCTTTTATCATCGCTTATCCTCCGTCTCTGGATTGACAACACGGGCCTGGCTGCATGGAAGCAAAATGAACACGCGCCGCGTGCCACTATCAGGTACCCTTTAATTATTCGCCGAGCAGGCTCTCGATTTCTTCCCGAATGGACTCCAGGTCGTCAAGGCGGAGATAGACGATGGCATAGCGAATGTAGGCCACTTCGTCCAGCTCCTTCAGCTTCTTGATGACCTTATCCCCCACCAGGCGGCTGGGCACCTCTGCCTTGCCCATCTGCTGGAGCTCCGCCTCTATCTCTCCCACCAACCGTTCAATATCGACCGCCGCCACGGGCCGTTTGGCGCAGGCCACCCGGATGCCGGAACTGAGCTTGTCGCGCGAGAATTCTTCCCGCGTGCCGTCGCGTTTCACCAGCAGTGGGGTGGCGAGAATGGGACGCTCGTAGGTGCTGAAACGCTCCTCGCAATTCTCGCACACACGCCGCCGCCTGATGCCGCCCCGGCTATCGTGGCTCGTGTCGATGACACGGGTTTTCTCATTGTGACAATAGGGGCATCTCACGGCCAGACTCCGGCGACAGACAGATATT